>JAWWAG010000009.1:0-28814 GCA_033721795.1 Methylophaga sp.
GGTGGTTTTTGTCTGGTTGATCTTGCACGAATAAATATTCGTATAATATATATTATGTTAAATTATGTTTGTAGATAAAAAGACATAAGTGAATGTGAGCATTTACATGGATATATTTTAGATTTTGAGTAAACCGCATCAAACGGACTATTTTTTATGTGGTACAGGACTGACCTGCCGATGCCAGCATTGTTGTAATTGCTGGTGCAGATTGTCCAAATGCACACTCTTTATGCTGCTACCGGAAAGATTTGTGAAAGACTCGTATGCAGATAAAACGTATTCAGCAGTTTGTAACAGCAATTCATCCATTTCTGTCTGGTCGCTGGCCAGTGTATGAATTTCCAGTAATGCACCGTTATCATTATCTTTAATCATGTCGGCTTTAATATCATGAGCTTCACTGTGCACTGTTTCACTTAACAGTTGATAATCAGTCCGGTAAAGTTGCAACAAGTCAGCAAATTCGGCTTTGATAAACGTTGGCAATGATTTACGGTCCATTTCATCAGGACTGTTAATCAGCCCCTGTAACACGATTAATTCTTGTTCTGTTAATGTTGCTTTGGTTCTTTGCACAGATAACAGCTTATCCAGCACTTGACGGCGATCACTGTCCTCCCCGTTTATCATTGCTGCGTGGACATCCGGATGACGCTCCCAGGCACCCATTTCAAAAACAATTTCCAACATACAGCGCATCAATATCTGACACTGGCGCAGCATGCCCTCATCTGCCAGCAAAATAAAAGCCCGGTAATCGGTGAACAAGCGATGCAAATACAACCATTTTACGGTTTCAATTTCGTCGTCTGGATGCACCATAGCGTTATTAAGCGTTGATTTCAGGCTTTCCTGAATAGCGTTAGTCAATTGTCTTGCCGATGAGCTGTTGATTTCTTTCATATTCACCTTCATGTAGTTTGTTAGTAACGTTCAGTATAACGCCGGTATTAGATTATTTAATCCTGAGTGAACCAGCTTGTGGTTGTTTTTATGCGGCTTTACACTGTTTTTAGCTTGTCACTGTAACTTCAACAATTCGCAACACGTGTTGAAATATGCATATAAAACAAAAGGTTTACAGTAGACTATTTATTGAATTTGGAGGATAGCAATATGGCCGCTGATTTTATAAAAGATGCGAATTCTATTGAACAGATTGTCGATGGCATCAATACTGCTGAAGAGTCCTCAGAAGTGAAGTATTTTGCCGGGTATAAACTGGACAGTGGTGAAAAACTTGCCGCCCACTATGCCTATGAAAAGGTTGCGGACTATGACCATATTTCGGATGATGAAATCACAACGCATCTTCATGCCTTAAAAGCTAAAGATGCAGACTTTGATCTAGAAGAAGCCAAGAAAATTGCTAAACAATTCTGCGAGCATTCCAAAACATCATAATGCTTTACACTGCAATCATAGAACGCATCAAAATTTGAGGTACAGAGTATGAGTTGGAGAGAAACTGAAAACGAAAAAACCTATAATGATGAAGAGGTTAAAGCACGGCTTGAAAAAGAACTCCCCCACTGGTATCTGGAAAACGGCTGGATTCGCCGCAAATATAAAACCAGTGGCTGGAAAGCCACTTTAATGGTCATCAATACGGTAGGCCATCTCGCTGAAGCTGCGTTTCATCACCCAGATCTGACCGCATCCTATGCCTTTGTTATCGTCAAGTTAACTAACCATGCGGCAAAAGGTATCACCGATAAAGATTTCGAGCTGGCGCAGAAAATAGAGCAAGTCGTCATGTGGCAGCCGGGAACTGAAGGCGGAGCGTTAGTAGGTACCCCAGACGATGCTCGCTTTAAATATATCAAATATGATTGATATCGGAGGCCGGCCATGAACGAAGACACCTTAAACATGGAAATCCGCCAGTTTTTGAAAAAGGTGGGCATCAGTTCACAACGTGAAATCGAACAGGCGATTTACGCCGCACTGGAAACCGAGCAACTCAACGGTAATGAAACATTACCAATCAAAATTAGCCTGACCATGCCGGATCTGGATTTGCATCACCACGTATCCGGCCAGATTAAACTCGAGTAAATCTTATGGAAACCAATGAATTATCACCATCTTTAAATGTGTTAGGTGAAAAGCTGGAATCCTGTAGCAGTGATCCGTTGACGGGTTTCTTTCGTGATGGCTGCTGTAATACTAATGAAAGTGACTTTGGCTCGCATACGGTATGTGTCTCGGTTACCGCTGAATTTTTGCAGTATTCACGATTTCGGGGTAATGATTTGGTAACCCCGATGCCAGAACATGGTTTTCCCGGCCTTAAGCCTGGTGACCGCTGGTGTTTGTGCGCGGCCCGATGGCTTGAGGCACAGCAACTTGAGATGGCACCGAAGGTATATTTGGCTAGCACCCATCAGCGGGCAACAGAAATCATACCGCTGGAAATCTTGAAAAAATACGCGATGGATTTAAACTAAATCAATTAGTTGCATAATATTTGTAAAGTTATTTTTAACTTACGCTTTCTGCCAATCGCTGATAAAAATCTGCCACGACCTTTATATCCTGAGTGATCGGCATAGCCGGTAAACTTCGCAAAAAGACCTTGCCATAAGGTTTGCTTAAAAAGCGTGGATCACACAAAACCAAGACCCCGTAATCGGCCTTATCGCGGATCAGCCGGCCTATCCCCTGCTTTAACTGAATAACCGCTGTTGGGATCTGAATACTTCTAAACGGATTGCCGCCCCGATTTCGTAAACTGTTAATACGCGCTTCCAAAACCGGATCGCCGGGCGAAGCAAACGGAATTTTGTCGATCAAAACACAGCGTAATGCTTCACCGCGAACATCGACGCCCTCCCAAAAACTGTTTGTTCCGAGTAGGACGGCATTACCATGCTCCCGGAAGGCTTCCAGCAATTGTGCCTTCCCACCATTCCCCTGCACCATCAAAGGATAATCAGTATCAGTCAATAGTTCAGCGACTTCATGCATCGTTTTGTAGCTTGTAAATAGTAAAAAAGTCCGTCCCTCACTGAGCTTAATGATGTCGCGGGCAATATCGGCTATATACTGACTGTAGGCCTGATCTGATGGCTCAACCGGAATCAGGGGCATATACAACAAACTTTGCTGCTGATAATCAAATGGACTGTCCCAGCGCGCCGTATCGGCATCAAAAATGCCCAGTTGCTGGCAGAAATGATTAAATTGTCCGGCAACGGTTAATGTTGCTGATGTAAAGACCCAGGCCGCGGGTTTTTCTTCCAGCCAGTTTTGAAATTGACCGCTGATTTCAAACGGTGTGGCATGCAAAATAAAACCTGACGGACGGTTATCCAGCCACAAAACCAGATTGTCATCCGTACGGCTGTCAAAAAATAAATCCAGTAAATTCAGCAGATTTTCAGCGCGTTGGTGGCATTGTTTGAGTCCCTGACTACGCTCGGCGGCAAGTTTCAACGTTTCATTGAGATTATCCAGCCGCTCCATGACATGGGCATATTCATCATGAATGCCGGTATCTTCAATAAACTGCTGCCAGGGACTGCGCTGTTCCTGATTGCCAATTAAAATCCGAAGTCGTTGCAAACAACTTAATAATTGTTCAGCTTGCTCACTGATGGCTGGCATATCGGCCGCAGCGGCCTGCATTTCCTGACTGGCATCACGGCAAAGTTCTGTAATTTGATGACTGCTGACCCGGTGGCCAAGAAACTGACCGGCAATCGCAGGCAATTGATGCGCTTCATCAATAATAAAGGCATCGGCATTGGGTAAAACTTCGCCCTGCCCTGCAGTTTTAAGGGCAAAATCGGACATCAGCAAATGATGATTAATGACCACCACATCAGATTCCTGGGCCCGGCGCCGTGCCTCAACAATAAAACATTCCTGGTATTCCGGACATTGCTGGCCGAGGCAATTTTCGACTGTAGAGGTAACGCGTGGCCATAAAACCCCGGCATCATCAAGCAAATTGGTTTCGCTTAAGTCACCATTATCAGATTGCTGGGACCAGTTACGTAATTTTTGTAATAACGGTCGCTGATACAACAAGCCATCATCTTGCTCTGCCAGCCCCAACCGGTGATGGCATAAATAATTACTGCGACCCTTTAATACTGATGCCTGAAACGGCACTCCCAATGCTTTACGCAACATTGGCAAGTCGCGGTTAAATAATTGATCCTGAAGGTTTTTGGTACCGGTAGAAATAAATACTTTTTGTCCTGATAAGATAGCTGGTGCCAGATAAGCAAAGGTTTTACCAGTACCAGTACCAGCTTCGGCAATCAAAATCGTGCCATTTTGCAAGGTCTGCCCGACTTTTTCGGCCATTTGCTGCTGGGCTTCCCGTGGCTGAAATCCGTCTATTTGTCTTGCCAGTAAACCATCCTCTGCGAACACAGCCTGTAAATCGTCTTGCATTACCATCCTTGTCTTAAGTTCATCGCCCAAATCCACAGACTGCCGCTGATTAAGAAACCGGCCAACGTCAGAAAGAACTGCCATTGATAATGACGTAATAAACGCTTTTCAGGCAAGGCGGATAAAATATAAGGCTTACGATGCGGTCCTTTTGCCAGCACATGAATAGCATCCATTGGCTGACTTAAATGCTGCTGGCGTACATGGGTATTGGCATCAGCTACTGCCTGTTGCCATTCCTGCTCACTGATATCACCATCCTGATTCTGGTCATAGCGTTTCAGCAAAGTCTGAAAATCCTGCTTCCATTCACGCAACAGTAAACTGACTTGTTCACGCAATATTTGTTGGCTGGCCGTTTGCACACTGATAAACCAGCCTAATGCATAGAGAGGCTGACCGGCAGATAAAAACCATTCGCGATAGCGTCGATCGGCATTTAGTTTATCTGACCAGGCACGCTTTTCGGCATGCAACACATCGGCAGCTTCAGGATCCACAACACAAACCCCGGTTTCATCACGCAGATAAAATAAACCATCACTGCGATAACGTTGCACCACCACCCAGCGCGTGCGTTGTCGTTTACCATCAAAATAGGTTTGTTTTTGCTCGACAATAAATTCGAACCAGACACAGTGTCTTCCCGAAATAGGCGACACAATGGGTGGTCCCGGCATTAATTCAGTATTGCCATTAAGTTCGACGCAGCCTTGTGATGCCGAACGGATCTTCGCGGTCGCCTGGCCTGACATTAACCTGCTACGCTTTAATGAGATTATCAGCCGGGCAAATGCATAACCGCTGCATGCCAAAACAAACAGTGAAAACAGCCAGAATTCACTACTTTCCAGCGACGTTATGACGCCGGTAACGGTTTCAACCATTTGCTGCATTTAGCCTTGAAACAGCGTTTTGATATCAACGTCTGCAGTTTCAGTCTCATTAAACTCCAGCAACTCGAATGCTTTAAACCGGAACAGCCCGGCAATGATTAAGTCCGGAAACTGTTCAATTTGAATATTGTTGATATTGACGCTTTCGTTGTAAAACTCGCGGCGGTCGGCTATGGCATTTTCCAGGCCGCTGATGCGTTGCTGTAAATGCTGAAATGATTCATTGGCTTTCAACTCGGGATAGGCTTCGGCAACGGCGAACAAATTACCCAATCCCAATCGCATTTCGGTTTCAGCCATGCCCAGCGCACCGATATCGCCTTTTGCCTGCGCTTGTGATACCGCGGCACGGGCTTGCATGACTTTTTCCAGGGTTTGTTGTTCGAATTGCATATATTGTCTGCAGGTTTCGACCAGTTTGGGTAATTCTTCATGCCGTTGCTTAAGCAACACGTCAATATTCGACCAGGCTTTTTTGACGTTATGTTTTAAAGTCACCAGATGATTAAAAACCACCACCGCATAGACAAGCACCACGGCGATAATCGCCCAGAACACAAATTCGGCAATGCTCATTACCTTTCTCCTGCTGGGTAGTTAACTGACTTGATTATCCCATATTTCGTTTTCAGTGCCGTGGTCTGCTGTCCAAACCAATTTACCGATAATCTTAAATTGTGCCACGGACATGGCGCCACGTTTTTTTCGTTTGCTGTCGCGTCCGGAAAGCGCTTCTTCGATATCAGTTTTGCCAGCTTCATATATTTCCAGCGGCTGATACAATTCATCAAACAACACCAGCACCACACTGTCCCAGTCCTGTTGTGGATTGATCTGACCAATACGCGGAGTTGAAGAACGGCTTTCATCAAATAATGCGCGGCCTTTTATGATAATACGCTGACCTTCGCGGCTATCGCGACCAATCGCATCATAAGCAAGGCTGCTATCTTCAAGCAATTGAAGATCCAGTGCTTTAGCGGCATCAAAACGGGCGATTTCACCGGTCACCGGTAACGTGGTGCCAGTGGTTTGCCGATAACGGGCAGCCAGCTGACGCGTTTCATGCATCAGTTTGTCAATCGAATAAATATCGATTCCGGATTTGGCAGATTCTGTCATAGCGGCATTATACACAGCAAAAAAAACGGCCTGATCGCTTATAGCGGCCAGACCGTCCAATTTTTGAGGCTGTGAATTAACCTACTTGATTAAGACCGTCGCCTTTGCTCAAAAATTTCCGGATTTTTATTTTTTAGCATCCAGTTCTTTTTGATAATACTTGTGTACCAGCTTATCCTGGTTTTCCAGCAAGTAATCAATGCTTGGCTCGTTATTCATCGCTTTTTCAATCGCACGACGAGTCGCTTCACGATGAATATTAAACAAGGCTTCATGATCCAGATCTTCAATGGTCGTGATGCCTGGGTTCAGCCAGACTGAGACGATAATACCCAAATCATTGGCTTTTTCTTTTGGGATGGTGCCATTACGCACTGCATCCAATACGCCATTAGCAATTGCGCCTTGTACGGTACCCATCAGGATATTGGTGTAGGCGGTTTTTTTGACAGTTACTTTACTGACCATGATGGTCGCAGGACGTACCTGCATATCCGTGTTCATCAGGGCCAAAACACGTGAGTGACCTTGCACCTGATCGCCCATTAAATTAGCAAATGCAGTACCAAATGGACCGTCTAACTCACCAATTACCACTTCAGGCTCTGCAGCAGTCAACGGTGGACCACCGGCAACCAAGGCTTCACCAGTACGCATAATAATTCTGTCACTCATCGGATTGTGCTCCTTTGATTTCTTGGTAAAACGTTTAATTATCCCCATCAGCCGCTTGAGTCGCAAGTTTACAAAGCTTTATCAGTCGGGCCGAGACCACTAAACTGCAACCTTTAACGAGGATCCTGAATGAGCAATATGCAAACCCCTTATGAGCGAATTGGCGGCGAAAAAGCGGTTCGGCAGCTGGTAAAACACTTTTATCAGATCATGTCGGAAACGCCGCAAACAGATGTCATTCGTAAATTGCATCCGGAAGATATTCAAAGCAGTGAAGATAAACTGTTCTGGTTTTTGAGCGGTTGGCTGGGTGGTCCGCAATTATTTGTCGAAAAATTTGGTCATCCCCGGCTTCGTGCAAGGCATCTGCCTTTTTCTATTGGTATTGAGGAACGTGATCAGTGGCTATATTGCATGGCGCAAGCATTGAAAAAAATGGATTTGGATCCTTTGTTTGCAGAACAATTAATGACGTCTTTCGCTCAAACAGCAGACTTTATGCGTAACAGGCCCAAATAGAAATGAATATTGGCGCGTTAATTATTGGTGATGAGATCCTTAGTGGCAAACGCCAAGACAAACATTTTGCTTATTTAAGAGAGCTTTTAGCTGATCGGGGTTTAGAACTGAGTACCGTATTGATGGTCGGGGATGATCCTGAGCAGCTCGAACGGTGTCTGCAATTTTCGATGGCAAGTGATGATTTGGTGTTCAGTTTTGGGGGCATAGGCGCAACGCCGGATGATCGCACCCGGCAAACTGTTGCCAGGGTGGCTGGCGTGCCAGTTTCACCGCATCCCGAAGCGGTGGCGTTGATTGAGAAAACATTTGGCGAGCGCGCATATCCAAACCGTATTCTGATGGGCTATTTGCCGGAAGGCGCCAAGATTATTCCCAACCCGGTTAATCAGGTACCTGGATTCAGTTTTGGCCACCATCATTTTATGCCGGGCTTTCCGGAAATGGCCTGGCCAATGTGTCGCTGGATTTTGGATAATCTGTATACCAATTTAAAAAATCAACGACCAGCGTATGAAGAAATCATTTTTGTCTATGATGGCCGTGAGTCAGATTTGCTGGGCATCATGCAGCAACTGGATCGTGACTATCCGGATCTTAAACTCTCCAGCTTGCCGCGTTTAGCACAACCGCCGCATATTGAAATGAGCCTGCGCGGGGAAAAGCAACAGGTCATCAGTGCCATGGGTTTATTGAAAGCAGCGGTCATTGCCGCTGGTTTTAGCTGGCAGGATCAACTGATCCAGTAAAACCAGACCGGCAGGGTCAGCAGGCAGACTAATGTGGTCAAGGTGACGGCTGCAGCATATAACGTACTGTCGAGTTCATACTGCTCACAAATAACAAAGCCAAACACCATTGTCGGCATCGCGGCGGCCAATACCACCGTTTGTGCAATTTGTATCGGCAAATCAATAAACTGCGTTAAAGACCAGACAATAGCCGGTGCCAATAACAAACTGATGACCACCACAGGCAGTAACAAAGGCAAAAACCGTAGATGCAGACTTTGCCAGCGAATGCTCATGCCGAGCGCAATTAGCATCAATGGTACTACCCCACCGGATAATGTCTGCAAAGCATCATGAATGATGGTCGGCCGGTTAACGTCAAAAACATTCAACAGCACAGCAATCGTCACCGCCCACAATGGTGGAATGCGCAATAAGGCTTTCAATGGATGCAGGTTGGCATCCGACGTGCCGTAATGTCGGGCCAGCAAAATGCCAAAAGTCATTAAAACCGGCGTGCAGGCAAATAAATCGTATTGCAAGATCAGCGAATTCGACCAGCTGCCCAACGCCTGATCCAGCACCGGTAACCCCAGATAAGTCACATTCGGAAAGGTCGCTGCCAGCAATAATGCTCCGGTCTGCTGACGGTTGACCCTGATAAACTTTAATACCACCCACATTGCCAGCATTGAACCTGCCAATGCCGTCATCGCCATGAGTGAGATATGCAAAGAGTTAGTTGAGAGTTCTGTTTGCCAGATGACATCAATAATCAGGGCCGGTAACAGAATATAAAACACCAAATCAGTTAATGCCCGGCGATGCGCCGGCGCCGGAATATGTCTGGGTGCCAGCATCTGCCAGACAGCCCCACAGGAAATTAACAAGGCCATTTGGAGCAAAACAGTTAGCATCAGTTAAACCTGCGGCGAATGACAAACGTTGATCCTAGCAACGGGCTGCTGAAAACAAAAGCAAACTATCCGCTAAGCGCCTTTAACGCTTGCTCTGCAGCGGGTGGCAGCGTATTGTTAGGCGCATCTGTTGGCAGCGCTTTTTTTGCCGGTTTTTATTGTCGTTTCAATCGCCTATGTCGGGGATGTGTTATGTCACTTTCAAAGCAGTTATTAATCCTGGTTACTTTGATCTTTTTTATTGTTTTTGCAGTTAATTTTTACCTCAGCATGAACAATATCCGCAGTTATTTGCAGGTGGAGTCAGAAATTCATATGCAGGATACGGCAACTTCATTGGGGTTGTCGTTGAGTCCACATATGGATGATGAACAAGATCCCATTTTGCGAACCATGATGAATGCCATTTTCGATACCGGTTATTACAAAGAAATGCGCCTTCTCGACATAGATGGTCAAGAGTTGGTCAAATTAACCAACCCTAGCGAAATAGAAGGTGTGCCCGATTGGCTTATTGAGATGATGCCGCTTAAAACAGCAACAGCTGTCACTGAAATCAGTTCTGGCTGGAATATCAGTGGCACTTTATCGGTAACCAGTAATCCCGGCTATGGTTATCTGAAATTGTATGAACAATTTAAATCAACGTTGAAATTCTCATTGCTGATTTTGCTTGCAGCTATTCTGCTATTGATTGCCGTATTAAGACTGACGCTCAAGCCATTGAATGACATACAGAAACAAGCCAATGAAATTTCTGCCGGCAATTTTGTCACTATCGATAAAATGCCCTGGACAACGGAAGTTAAAAATGTCGCCCGCTCCATGAACAGTATGTCCGGCAAAATTGGCGGCATGATTGCTCGGCTGAACAACAAACTGGAAAACCTCAGTGACAGTTTGAAACGTGATGCCCTGACCGGTTTACTGAATCAACAGACCTTTCATGTTGATGTTAAAACGGCTTTATCTGCCGGACAAAATGGCCATGTGATGTATATTAAGTTTGACGATCTTGCAGGCCTCGGCCGCGAAAAAGGCAAACAATCGGTCGATCAGATGTTGATGGATTTTGCCGATATGCTTAAGCAACATGCCGTCCCCCCCGCCCAAAGTTATCGTTTGTACGGTTCTGAATTTGCCATTGTTTACCCCGGCAGTGATCAAGCGGAAATCACCGCTTTCGCCGACAAATTGAAAAAAGCGGTCGATACGCTGGGCCAACAATACGGTGATGAAGATTTATTGCATATGGGGATTGTTGAATTTGGCCGTAACAGCGAGTTTGACCGGCTGATGCCTGCAGCAATTGAAGCCTATGAGCAATCCAAACTGATTGGCGCCAATGCATATTTTGTCCGCCAGGATTCGCTAAGCTCAATCAGCGATCAGGCCTGGAAAGCAGCCGTTTCACAGGTTATTGATAATAATACACCGGAAATCACCTTTACCAATCTGGCCTACAGCTATGTGAATGATGAGCCGGTTCAGGTCATGATGGAAGCCTTTACCGTGGTTCGTGATGCCGGAGGACAAGAATTGCCGATTGGTACATTCTTCTCCATGGCCGGTGAATTTGGTCTGGTAGAGCAATTAGATCGCACCATTGTTAACAAAGTACTGGCGACGATGGAACAGCAAAAAGTTTATATCCCGGTTACCATTAATTTATCGATGCAATCAGTCGCATCCAAAGACTTCCGGGAATGGCTGCGTGAACGGCTGCTGCAATTTACATTGCCAACGCATTTGTTGGCATTCAGTGTCACGGCTTATGCCGCTGCAAAGAATCAGCCTAGCTTTGCCAGTTTCAGTTTATTTGTTCGCGAACTGGGCGCGACAACATTACTAAAACGTTATAGCAGTGATGTGATCCCGGTTGAGCAAATCAAAGAACTGCAGATTAATTACATTCGTCTCGCCCGCGATTTAACGAACGATATTCGCCAGCATAACAGTAAGCCGGATTTCCTTGATATTATTCAGGAAGTGACCAATTTGCTGGATATCAAGGTACTTGCTGAAGGTGTCGGTAAGGACGAAGACTTTGATTATGTCCGTGGCGTTGGTTTGTTTGGTATCAGCCGCTAAATATCATGCGTTCGTTAGGAATATCCCGTTGCCTGACAGCGACCTTGATCAGCAGTTTAACCCTGCTTTCATGGCCGCTTTGGGCCGATTTGGATTTTTCTGAAGCATTTCTGGCACGTATTGAAGCCAAACATGATCGTTTTGCCCGTCAGCGTTTTGAACAATGGCAAGCGCTGATAGAAGAGTCCAAAAACTTGCCCGAAAAAGAAAAGCTGGAAATCGTTAACAACTTTTTCAATAGCAATGTGCAATTTATTAATGACATTATGCTTTGGGGCCAGGAAGATTATTGGGCAACACCAGCAGAAATGCTTGCCATCGGTGCCGGTGATTGTGAGGATTATTCCATTGCTAAATATTTCACCCTGAAAGATTTGGGTGTTGATGAAGATAAGTTACGGATAACCTATGTTAAAGCCGTAGAGCTCGATCAGGCGCATATGGTACTGACTTATTACGAAACAAATCGCGCCATGCCCTTGGTACTGGATAACCTTATTACGGAGATTAAACCTGCTAATCGACGAAATGATCTGGTGCCTGTTTACAGTTTTAATGGTGCGGGTTTGTGGTTGGCCAAATCGCGTGGTGAAGGTCAGCGGGTTGGTGACTCATCACGCTTATCGTTGTGGCAGGATCTGGAAAAACGGATGCGCGACGGTGCGTTGTAGTTACAACGTCACGCCTAACGTTTGATTGATTTGCGCAATAGTCTGGCCGATGGCAACTTCCAGATTTTGGATTTGTGCCCGGTTTTTATTGACATCGGCTTCAATCCGCAACAACATCATTAAATCAATCTGACCAAATTCAAAACTTTTTTGTTGTTGTTCTAAATAAGTTGTAGTGATGTCAAATTGCTGTCTGAGTATTTCCTGCTGTGCCTGTTGTGCCTGCAATTGATCTAACTGGGCAATCAGTTGCGCCTCCAGATCCGCTTTTAATTGCTGACGCATAATTTCAACATCGGCCATGGCTTTAGCCGCTTCAGCAATCGCAGGCTCACTATAGGGTTTGTCGCCAATCGCCATGGTGAATCCTACGCCCAGGCTATTATTAAAAGACTCATTACCGGTCTCACGCTCTCGTTTCACGCCGACAGAAATGCTGGGATTGACGGTACCCGCATATCGGGCGTTATGCATTTCGCTACGCAGCGTTGCGACTTGCTGGCTGAGCTCTGCCAGCAGCGGATGATCAGCATTTATTTGCCGTTGTTGCGGTAAAGCTTCTTCCACATCTTCGGGTAAACTGCGCTGACCGGTCTTATAAAAATACTGATTAAGCGCTTTTTGCAGCTGATTTTGGGCATGTTGCTGTTGATTTTGCATTGCCAGCAAATTGCTTTGTGCCAGCAGTTGTTCATTTTTGGGCAAATCACCTGCTTCGACGCGCTTATCCACGCTTGCTTTCAGTGCCTGAGCATTTTTAAGCGTGGTTTCTGCCTGACGGACTTCAGCGGCGGCATGCATTACGTGCCAGACATGTTGTCTTACTAAACCAGAAGCCTGTAAACGCAGTCGCTGTTGATAGTAAGGCAGTTGATTTGCCAGTTCCTGAGACCAGTTTTGTTGATGACGTTTTTGACCGGGTAACCACAATGGCATCGACACGGCACTCTCGTACTCACGTAAACCGTCGCCACTGCCGATACCGTCATTAAAGTGGTTAAAACTGATTGAAGCAGGTTCTGCGAATAAGGTTGAAGCACGTTTTTTCCGGGCATCACTGAGCGTTTGCAGACTGTTTTCACCCTGACGAGCCGGTTCATGAGCAAAAACATAATCAGTAAGCGTTTTCAGTGTTATTGCTTCAGCGGCCATGGCCTGTCCAATCATTAAATGTGTGGTGGCAGCCATGACCGTTGCAATGAAAATTACAGATCGCATATCAGATTTCCGTGTTATTTTGATTATAGCCTAGCAGCTTAAAGTTTGGCTGGCATCAGTTTCCGGGCGGCCGTTTCATGTATTGATAACAGTGCCGGTATAACCAATAACACCAGCACCGTGGCAAACATCAGTCCAAAAGAAATTGAAACCGCCATCGGAATTAAAAACTGAGCCTGCCTTGAGGTTTCGAATAATAAAGGCCCGAGACCACCAATAGTGGTTAAAGACGTAAGCAAAACAGCTCGCAAACGCAATACGGCAGCTTCAACAATTGCCGTATCAGTATCCAGTCCCTGCTGGCGCAAATCTTTAAAAAACGTCACCAGAATAATGGCGTTGTTAACTACAATGCCGGATAAACCGAAAATACCGAATAACGACAATATCGTTAAATCGAGCCCCATCAGCCAGTGGCCGGCAATAGCGCCAATCAGGCCAAACGGGATCGCTGTCATCACCACCAGTGGCCAGCCATAGGAAGCAAACACCCAGGCCAGAACAATATAAATCAGTGCAAACGCCAGCATCACGCCCTGACGCATATCACCGAGGGTGTCGGCCTGCTCTTCGGCACGGCCTTCAAATGCATATTGAATACCGTATTGCGCGGCCAGATCGGGCAGGAACTGCGCCTCTAAATCCGCCAGAATACGATTATTATTATTGACCTCAGAATCCACCGATGCGGTGACATGGACTGCCAGCTGCGCATTGGTATGTCGTAACACATCAAAACCGCGCTGCGCATCAAGTGCAACCACAGAGCCTAAGGGAACACTGCCGCCATCAGGCAGTTTTATCTGCATTTTTTCCAGTGTTGACTGGGTATTACGCGCTGCCTCTGGCAGCATCACCCGTACTTCAACTTCGTCATCGCCATCCTGAAAAATTTGCACTAACTGACCATCAAAACCTGCTCGTAATTGTCGGCCAACATTGTCAACGGTCAGCCCTAAAACGGCACCTTGCGGTTTAATTCGATAAATCAATTGCTCCTGACCGTAGGGCATATCATCCTCAATAGCACTGACCCCGGGATAGGTTTCTAACTGCCGGGCAACCTGATTTGCCGCCTGTTTTAAGGTTACGGCATTGGCGCCACTTAAACGGACATCAATATCACTACCCGGCGGCCCCCCACGTCTTTCTGACAAGGTAAACGTCTCCATACCTGCAGGTATCTGAATTTGCTCACGCCAGAGGTTGATAAAATCCTGATTACGCAATTCGCGCTTGTCCGGTGAAATCAGTTCCAGTTGCATTGAAGCAAACCGTTCATCACTCTGACCGCTACTCCCGCCACCTGCCGTGCCTGCTGTCCCGGATTTGCTGACGGCTAACTCAACAACATCCTGCTCTAATCGCTGACGTGTTTTCTCAAGTGTTTCATTTAAATGTGCCAGAAAAGCATCGGCTTCCGATTGCGGTGTACCGGCAACAAACCGGGCATTGGCCAATACGGTCGTACCTTCCGGTGAGGGGAAAAAAGTAAAACTGATGCGGCCACCGGCCAGTAAACCAATTGCCAGAATCAGCATGGCAAAAGCCAGACTGACTGTGATCCAGCGGTTGGCGACAGCCGTTGTTACGGCGGGTCTGAACAGCTGGTCACGTAGATAATTAAAGCCGGCATCGAGCTTGATTCGCAGGACTGATGGCTGGATGGTATGCATTTTGAGAAAACTTTGCCTCAGGTGACCGGGCAAAATCAAAAAACATTCAATCAAAGAAGCGATAATGACGCAGATGACAACAAAAGGAATATCAAACAAAATATTGCCGATAATGCCGCTTATCAGCATCAAAGGAATAAATGAGGCAATGGTCGTCAGGGATGACGATAAAACCGGCGCCAGCATTCGTCTGGCACCGCCCTCTGAGGCAGTCAGTGATGCCTCCCCTTTCTGGTAATGGCTAAAGCCGTCTTCACCGACAACAATAGCATCATCGACAATAATGCCTAAAGACATAATCAGCCCGAACAAGCTGATCATGTTGATACTGCCGCCCAGTAAATACAGTACAAACAACGACGCCATAAATGACACCGGAATACCTACTGCCACCCAGAATGCGACGCGACCGTGCAAAAACAAAAACAGTGTAGCCAGTACCAACACCAAACCGCCAAGGCCGTTTTTCAATAACAAATTAATACGCTCAGCAATAAGCTGCCAGCTGGCATCATAAACCTGCATATAAACGCCGTTTGGCAGTTGTTGCTGACGCTCAGCCAGCCAGTCTTCGAGAATACGCGCCGATTTCAGTGAATCAGCATTCTCGGTACGCTGTAATTCGATTTCAACAGCCGGCCGGCCTTCATGAAACAAGGCCACCTGATTGCGTAAAGGCCGGCGTTCAATATCGGCAATATCACCCAGTCTAATTAAGCCGCCATTAAAATCTGATTGCAAAGGCAGTTCGGCAAAAGCCTGTTCGCTGCGGCGCTGATCGAGACTCCGTAACTGTCGTGCTGCTTCATTATTACCGACTTCTCCAGCCGGTAAATCCTGACTCAGTGCAGCAATACGGTCGGCCACCTCATTAAAACTCATACCCAATGCCGCCAGATCAGCATTTTTTAGCTGGATGGCCATTTCTTCTGCGGGCAGACCGGTGATTTGAACACGGGAAATTCCCCTGTCCAGCAATTCACGTTCAAATTGCTGGGCCAGCTCTCGCAGCTCTTCCCGTTTGCCATCGGTACTCAGTAACACCCGTGCGACCGTTTCATAACGAGAGAGTAAGGTGACTTCTGGTATCTCACTGTCAGATGGCAAATTACGTAGTTGCGCTACCTTGTCTTTGACCTGATCCAGCGCTGGACCCATATCGGTTTTTTCATAAAACTGCAATGCGATGACCGCCATGCCGTATGACGATGTAGAGGTCATTTTTTTCACATAATCAACGCTGCGCAGTTCCTGCTCAACCTGACGGGTAATGGCCTCTTCGACATCTTCGGCACTGGCGCCGCGCCAATCGATACGAACGTTAACGACATCCAGGGCAAAGGTCGGAAAAAATTGGGTATTGAGCCGGTTAAGCGCCAGAATACCGAGCAAAATCATCACCACCATCAGCAAATTGCTGGCCACCCGATGCTGGGCAAAAATGCCAATCAGATCGCGACGGTGTTCATTGATCATTGCGGATTCACCAGCAAGCCGCTGATAGCATTGGGTAATTGTGTGGTGATAAGCCGATTCCCATCATTCAACAGCGGACTGCGAATCAATACCTGCTGTTCGCCACTGGCCAATAAACGTTCGCCGACTTTTTCGACATTTAATGCTTCCAGACGGTTATCGGTGACCCGGTATACCGTGTCCAGACCATAAAGCGCGCTGAAGGGTAAGGCAATCAAATCGGCCTGGGGCGGCAGTTTTAATTGCAAACTGACAAAGCTGCCCAACGCCAGCGATTCGGAATTGCCCTGTACCTGAAATAAACCTTCACGACCGCCGCTGTCCGTCTGCACGGCACCAGCCAGTTGTCTTAGTGTGAACTGATAGGCTTGGCCATTTATCTGCGCCTCCCCCGGCACAGGCTCACCGTTATTAAAAGCCTCTAAAACAGCGTTCAAATAACGTGATGGGATCAAAGCCCTTAATTCTAATTGTCGGGGATCATAGAGACGTAATAACGGATCACCGGTCTGGACACGTTCACCAACCGCCACCTGTACATCCGTAATCCGGCCGGCAAAAGGCGCGCGGATGTCGGTGCGTTGTAAATCAACGGTGGCTTGATCCAATAAAGCTTCAGCGCGCATTAATGTGGCTTTTAATGCGTCGATCCGCAGCGGTTGATCAGCAATTGCAAATTGTAATTGCTGTAAAGCAAGTTGTTGCTGTTGCTGATTTGTCAACGCTTCATCAATCAACGACTGTGAGCCAAGCTTACGATCTTGCAGGGTTTGCGCGCGATCGACAGCTTTTTTTGTCAAATCCAATAAGTTCTGCTGGGTGGCCAATAACGCCCGGTTATTTTTCAGCTGAGCCTGCTCGGTGGCAATCCGGGCATTAATTTCGGCCACATCCGCCTGACGTTGCCTGAGTATGATTTCAGTCTCGGTATCATCAAGACTGATCAATAAACTTCCGGTATCAACATTATCACCTTCCAGTACATGCAAGGATTGCACGTTCGCTTCAATTGCTGACGTCAAGGTGCTGTCGACCGGTGATTCTAAACGACCATAAAGTACAACTTCAGGTGATAAAGCTTGTTTATCAACAGTAATTGTTTTGACGATGACCGCCGGTGTCTGGCGAGCTTGCGCCGGTGTTTTAGGTGCAGAGTCTTTCAGCCAGATAAAGCCGGCAATTGCCACTGCCAGAATAATGACTGCTAATACTCCACGCCGCATAAACTTTCCTTTTAAATGATGCTTTAATCCGCTTCAGTCACTATCACCACTCGGATTGCATCGAGTCGCCATTGTGCTGTTTGAATGGCTTTGACCGTATCAGTTTTAATTTGCTGCAAATAGGCAATTTCTGCAGGCCTTATCGAAGTATTGCGCTTAGCCAGTTGCTGTAAACGATTTAACTCAGTATCAAGTAACTGTTCAGCATTATCGGTAGCATCGCTTATCCACTGACGCGTTAAGCTATCAACTTGCAGCTGTGCCTGCTCAAGTAAATTTTCGATTCGGGAACGTGCATGCTCAACGAGCTGCCGTGTAGTGGCTTTGGGAATGCGCCCCGCCAGTCGAGACAGTTGCTCACGTGGATAGTCTTCACTGAGATCCTGACCTTGTTCATTTATTAGCAAGCGCTGAAATTGTTGTGATAAGTATCGTGGGATCTGCAGCGATTTAGGTGCACTGACTTCAAAACTGAATACCGCTTCAAGCAGTAAATTACCAGCGGGCAAACTATCGCTGGCGATGGTGCAAAATGCGGTATTGCCAAGTTCACTGCTTATCACAGCATCGAGTGCATTGCTGACCAGCGGATGCTCCCAGGTCAAAAAGGCCATATCTTCCCGAGCCAACGCTTTGTTGCGTTGATAGGTACCCGTCATCCCATCTTTGGGTAAACCGGGTAAATCGTGCTGCAGCATCTGATCACCGGCCTGCAAAATAACACTGTCCGAGCTATGCACCTGCTGATCAATACCAAAAGCATCACTAAAATCGGCGATAAAATCCGCCAGTTCCATTGGCCGGCTGATACCTTCCAGTTCTGCCAGAATATGCTCTGCTCTCTCGGCATCAAATGAATGCCATTCCAATAGTTTGTCACGGCCTTCCTGCAGGGCTTTATTTAAAGTTTCACGTCGTTTGGCTGTGGCTTTAATCAACTGCTGCGCGGCCGTTTCATCGGCCGGATTCGCAAGAACACTGTCTAGCTCATCAGCAAATTCAGTGAGCAGGGCCTCACCGGATTTTTGTACTTGTTCAAAACCATTCACGCCGAGATGAAACCACTCTAGCAAGCGATGTTGCGCGGTATTTTGATAAAACGGTACATGAATTGTCACCGTTTGCCGCTGACCAATGCGATCCAGGCGACCGATGCGCTGTTCTAATAAATCCGGGCTTTCCGGTAAGTCAAAGCAAATCAGCTGATGGCAAAATTGAAAGTTACGGCCTTCACTGCCAATTTCTGAGCAGATTAAGATCTGCGCGCCGGCCTCATCATCAGCAAAATAAGCTGCCGCGCGATCCCGGTTAACCAGTGACATACCCTCGTGGAATACGGCGCTGCGAATGCCATGACTAACCCTTAAAAATTGTTCTAATTGCTCTGCAGTATCGGCCAGACCACAGATCAGCAATAGTTTTTGGCCGCGTTGCTGTTTCAGGAATTCCAGCAGCCAGCTGACTCTTGCATCGGTTTGCAACCAATCCTCACCGAGCAAGGTTTCCGGACGTAATGTACGCTCGAACTCATCATCAATTGATGCCGGCTGTGGCAGCGCGTGACTGATTAATTGCCGCGCGGGAAAGCCACTGATGGTATCGCGGCTATTGCGGAACAACAGTCGACCAGTACCGAATTGATCCAGTAATTGCCGGCGGGCCTGTGTTTTGGCTTCGGCGAAATATTCGCTTTGCTGAAGTTTCTCAATCAATGCTGTTTCAAGCTTGTCAGTCAGATCGCCTTTTAATGATTTATCTGCAGCGAAATCTTCGGCATCGTTTGTAAGCATAAGTCGCGATAACAGATTACTGATCTGGGCATATTGCTGTTGTTCTTGTTCAAAAGCGGCCAAATCATGATACCGCTGCGGATCAAGTAAACGTAAACGAGCAAAGTGACCGGCAAGGCCGAGTTGCTGCGGTGTCGCGGTCAGCAGTAAAACACTGGCAATTTGCTGTGCAAGTTCATCAATCAGTTGATACTGCGGACTGACAGCGTCGGGTTGCCAATGCAGATGATGCGCTTCATCAACAATCAAAATATCCCAGTCAGCGGATTTGACCGCCTGTTGCATATCAATATCGGCCTGCAAACTTTGCAAAGACATTAATATCAGCTGACTGCTCTCAAAAGGATTGGTTTCGGGATCTTCTTGCAGTGCGACAAAACGCTCAACGTCAATAATCGTAAAATTCAGATTAAAACGCCGTAGCATTTCGACCAGCCATTGATGCAGCAGGGACTCAGGCACAATAATCAGCGCCCGGCTGGCCCGGCCAGCAAGCAGTTGTTGATGCAAAATCAACCCGGCTTCAATGGTTTTACCCAGGCCAACTTCATCAGCCAATAATACCCGCGGTGCATGGCGCTGCCCTACTTCGGCCGCAATATAAAACTGATGCGGTAACAATTGCGCTCGTGCGCCCATCAGGCCATAAAGCGGACTTTGCCTTATCCGATGATGATGTGTCAGCGCTTTAAGTCGTAAATCAAAGCTGCTGTTTTTATCGATTTGCCCGGTAAATAATCGTTGCTGCGGTTCGCTGAACTGTACCGCACTGTGTAATTGCATTTCATGCACGGTATGCAGTTCACCGGCGGCATCAGCCGCAAGATATATCTGACAGCCATTAATCTGCTGCAATTGCTGCACCGTTAATTTACGACCTTCAGCATCTTTAAAGTGATCACCGATTTGATAACTGACGCGACTTAACGGTGCGTTATCAATAGCATAGGTGCGACTTTCTTCCGCCGCCGGAAAATCAACCTGCAGGCGACGGCCATCAATACCTGCAACAATCCCTAATCCCAACTCCGCTTCGCTGTGGCTCACCCAGCGCTGACCAATGGCAAATTCGCTATCTGACAAACTGATTTCCTGAATTTTGGTAAGGCCCTATGGGCTAAAGCTCTTTATGGTAAATTGTTGACATGTTTTTTCCTATAGCACTGCTGGTTTAACTGCGTTCATGACGTGCGATTTACATGTTCTGACCCAATCCGTCACCGTTGACAATGAAGTCAAAAAATCCCGTTTTATTGGCGTTGCCATGCCCTGCGACTCCGAACAGCAGGCAATGCAAAAACTACGCAAACTGGCGGCACAACATCCCAATGCCAATCATCTGGCGTTTGCCTGGCGGCTTCGTCAGCCGGAAGGTTTCATTACCGAACGTTTTTATGATGCCGGAGAACCTTCAGGCACGGCCGGCCGGCCGATTCTGGCGCCAATGCAGGGCGAAAACCTGATTAATACATTGATTGCTGTTGTTCGTTACTTTGGTGGTGTGAAACTGGGTACCGGGGGCCTGACGCGCGCTTACGGCAACACGGCAAAACAAGTCCTGGCAGCAGCAAAATTTAAGCCATTTGTGGCCATGCAACAGTTAACGATGACGATTGATTACAGTCAGTTGCAGATGCTCGAATACCAACTCAAACAATGCAATGGGCAAATTCTTGACCAGCAGTTCACTGATACCGTTACGGTAATGATCAGTTTGCCGGCCAGCGCGGCAGACGCTATACAACAGCAGTTTGCCTAAACGCTGAAAACGATTAACCGGCCGTCCTGACGGAATTGGCTGAAACCGAAACGCTCGGCTATCAGTGGCAAACACGCAGCATGATAAAAAAACACATGCGTTGGATCATTTTTGTAATACCAGTTGGCAAAATCCATCGTTTCAGAAAACAGTTCAGTCATGCAGTAAAGCCTGCCGCCAGGCTTTAGTAAGCCTCTTAACCGGACAAATTCTTGCACCGGCTGATGAAAGTGCTCAATAACTTCACAGCTGATAATGAAATCATATGTCTCATTTAATGCTTTGATATTATTGTGAAAGAATGGATCATAAAGCGTGATTTGATAACCGAGCTGAGCGAGCTGATGGCTGATGACCGGCCCGGGACCGGCACCAAAATCAAGGCCGCTTTTTTCCGGGCCTTGCTCGGCTAAAATCGCTTGTGTCACCGGAGACACAAATGCCTGATAACGGGGATCATCAACATCATTGTTATGGGTTAAATACAGTGCTTTTTCACGGTCAGCATTGGGTAATTGTAGCGAGACAACTTGCACTGATTGACAGCAACGACATTGTAAAAACGTCCGGCCTCGACTTTCTGCATAAAAATCGGCCGGTGCCTGACATAAACGGCAACATTCGGTGCTTGCTGTCAAAATGGAATAAAGCTGGCAATCAAGCCCAGTAAACCACCAAACACCCCCCCCCAAATCACCAGCCAACCTAAATGCTGACGGATCATCTGCTGGATAATATCTTTCACCATTTGCGGCGTCAGTTCATCGAGGCGTTGATGGACAATCTGTGATATTTGCTGATGCAGGCTATCGGCACTGCTGCTCCGCCCCAGTTGCGCCTTAAGGCGCTGCTGAAATTCTTCGCTATGGGCTATATCATTTATTGCATGCTGCATCTTACGGATAAAAGGCGCTTTTAAAGGTTCCAGTGCTTTAGTGCCACCGAACATCGACAACATGCTGCCAAATGATGAGGCTTTAATGGTATCAATCAACGACTGCCAGGCCGGTGTTAAATCAGCAGATTCAATCATGGCTTCAAGATTAAGATGTTTCGATTCACGGCCATGTAAATCGTCAATAAAGCGACTGATCTGCGCCGGATGAAAAAATTCCTGCATCACCAGATCTTCAATCGCCTGACGAAACGCTGTAAATTTAGCGGCAATGACGCCCGAGCCATAAAGACCTGGAATTTTCTCAAATAACATATGAATCGCTAACCAGTTGGTCAGGCCACCAGCCAAAGCAAATAAACCGGTCGACAAAACCGGTTCCCGCCACGGCACTGGTAATAACAAACCCAAGCCGACTAATGCGGCAGCGATGAGGTTGGTTAACAGACTTTTGTTCATAGCTGCGTTGTCAGTCTTTTAACCAGCCAGTCAAAGCATTAACAATTTGCTGAGCCTGATCCCGGCTGGAAATATTAAACTTCGAGCGTTGTCCGTATTCGCCATTGCGTTTTTGATAACGACGAATCGTGTATTTATCGGGGCCAAATTCACCTGTTTTACGATCCAGATCCTGATAGCGAAACATGACTGTCGCCCAGGCGCCTTTAGTCAAAACGACCTTATCCAGCTCCTTAACGGTCATTAATTCGCCTTCCTGATAGGTCACGGTCAAGTCATCAACAGTTTCTGACATAGTCTGGGAAGTTCCTTGTTTTTAATTGAAAAAATATTTTAAAGCGCGATATAAATGCCAGCCATCTTGGCTGCCGGCGAGCTCACGAATCGAATGCATGGCAAAGGTCGGCACACCAATATCCAATGTTTTGACGCCAATTTGTGCAGCGGTCAAAGGACCAATCGTACTGCCACAGGCCATATCAGTTCGCACCACAAAATCCTGCAACGGCACATCGGCCAGCTGACAAATTTGCCGGAAACGGGCACTGGTTTCGCTGTTGGTCGCATAACGCTGATTGGCATTGGTTTTAATGACCGGCCCCTGATTCAGCAGCGGTCCATGACTGGCATCATGACGATCAGCATAATTAGGGTGAATGCCATGTGCATTATCTGCTGAAATCAGCCAGGAATGCTCAATCAGGCGCTGAAAAGCCTCGGCTGCCGGCGCCAGTCGCTGTAATACCGATTGTAAAAAATTCCCCTGCGCACCTGCTGTCGACATACTGCCAACTTCTTCATGGTCGGTGCAAATCAGCATTACCGGTTGTTTACTATCGCTGGCCAGTAATGCCTGCAAACCGGTGTAACAGCTCAATAAATTGTCCAGTCGCGCGGCGCTGATAAAGTCATCATTCAGACCCGTTAATGCTGACGGCTGCGTGTCATACAAACTGATTTCATAATCCAGTACCTGGCCGATAAATTGATCCGGATACTGACTACTCAGTTGCTGCTCAAGCAAAGCCCGAAAATCAGGTGTTTCGCCGGGTTCGGTTTGCATAATCACGGGCGGCAGATGTTGTTGCGGGTTAATGCTGCGGCTTTGATTCACTTCACGATCTAAATGAATCGCCAGACTCGGGATCACCGCCATCGGCTTTTTGAAGTCCACCAATGCATGTTGCAGCTGATCTTGTTTATCAAGATAACTGACCCGCCCCGCCAGTGATAAATCACGATCAAACCACGGATTTAATAACGCACCGCCATACACTTCAACGCCCAGCTGCCAAAGACCATTATTCACTTTGCCGGGTCGTGGTTTGACTCTCAGACAAGGACTGTCAGTATGGGCACCGACCATGGCAAAGCCGGTATCGGCTAAATTTTGCGCTGTTTTTACAAAAGCAATCAATGAAGAATTGTTACGAATAACATAATATTTGCCGACCGCCAATTCGCCCCAGACATCTGCTTCTTTGAGCTCACTGAATCCTGCTAGATTAAGCGCTTCAACCATCGTCGCCACCGCATGAAATGGCGTTGGTGAATGATCGATAAAATGCAGTAAACCCTGATTAAATTCTGCGGCGCTGGTATGCATGCTGAGACTCTACTTTTTGGTGACTGAGGCGACACATAGTAACGATTTTTATGCCAAACCACAGCTCAGTCTTTAATAACTTGTCCGCGATAGATACGTTTGGCTTTGCGTGGTTTATCAGTCACTGAGTCATAGTCGTGCGATGGTGCCGGCAGCGGATGGCCACGATACATTCGGATACTATTGGTTTGTCCGTTGGCTTGCATCGCATTTCGGCGCAAACCCAATTTATCAAATACACTGCTGTCATCATTCAGCAGGGACTTGCTACTGAGCGGCATGCGCAAGGCACTGTTAAACTGACTGGCTTGTAAGGATAGCCGCGGCAAAATATCTGCAACAGCCACGCCGCGAACAGTGCCATAGGCCATAGCGATAATCCGGCCATTTTCAAACACAATATGACAGGCTTTATTTTCTTTAGTGGTTAAAAACAAAGTGCCCGATTTTTGTTCCGCACATAAACGGACAATTTGCCCAAACAACTCCGTAGTTTCCAGCATAACCTGCTCCTAAGATAGGGCTTTTTGCCTTTACCTCTTCACCCCTGATGATGGAGATGAAAGCTAAACAAGCCTCCGGGATTTAATCTTCAGAGTCGGCGTCGTTGCTGACTAATTTACGGTTACGTTTGGCGAGGCCGCCATGTAAGCGGCAGCGATTGGCCAGCGCACCAAATGCCCAGCCTTCTGGTGCGCGAATCGCGACACTGCGTTTACAGCGTTTGCCACTGGCCATGCGAGCGCCGCATGGCGGCCGATAACGTTTAATTTTTTCCCAGCCTTCCAGCGTCTGGCTGGCTTTGCGAATCACTTTGACATCGCGCGGTGACAAAGCACTTTGATCGACCGGGTGGGTTTTTTGATCAGTATTACGCCACCAGTAACGCACCACCGGCAACGGTAAACCATAACGACGTGCCAGATCATCGGGTTTACGATAAATTTCTAATTCCAGCAAAGTGATGGCCGCTTGTTCCATGCGGGCGGTAAATTCGCGGCTTTCTTCAGGTGTCATGCGGATAACGGGGTTTGTTTAAAGCAATAACTTCGTCGGTAATATCGCTGACTTTATCATCGGCAATGGCAATATCGCGTATCGAAACACCGGCTTTAATCACCGATTGCGGATCGCCGGTAATTAATGGATGCCAATTGGGCAGCTTTTCACCCTCGGCCAATAAACGATAAGTACAGGTATCGGGCAACCAGTCGAATAAATGTGCTTGTTCGACGCTGAGCTGAATACAATCCGGTATCCGGGTTTGCCGGTTGCGATAATCGCTGCAGCGGCAGCTGCCAATATCCAATAAGTCACAGGCGACCCGCGTGTAATACATTCGACCATCCTGCTCATCTTCCAGTTTGTGCAGGCAACAACGGCCACAGCCATCACATAGCGATTCCCATTCATCATGGTTCATTTCGCTAAGTCGCTTGTGTTCCCAGAAGGCGGCAGATGTTTTATGCTGCTCAGACATGGATAATATTAACGCTCTTGGTGAATTACTGGATCCGCTATTAGCGGCATTCTCGCCACAAAGTTTATTGCTGGCCGGCGACCTGGCAATTGCCAGTGTGCAACCGGCTCAAGATACCAGATCCCGACAACTGACAACACCATTCCGGCAACAACAGCTTAGTGATCTGGACCAGGTAGATGTTGCTATTATCAGTGATCTCACTGAAACCTTGTCAGTCAGTCTGGGACAACAATGGCTTGGTTCGTTGCGCAATGTTTTTGCGCCACATGTCATTTTAATCAGCGACCCAGAGAAAGCGCAGCAACAAGGCTGGCAATTTGCTGATTTTCTGGCGCTGGGTCTGCATCAAGTCGCCGTTAGCCAAAGCGGCCTGCAAATTTACAGCTACGCTATTGAAAATTATCAACCTAAACGTGACTGGCTGAACAGTCGTTTTTGGGCGAACCCCGAAAACTTCGGTAAATTTTGGTGGTAGGCTAATTACAATCAGACTTGCCGGATACATAAGCCATTACCTCTGTCACAAAACTGTCATTAAATGAACCTAGACTCGCCCAAATGCAAACACCGATAGATTTAAATAGTCCCGATCTATTTTTAAACCGAGAACTCAGCTTGCTGGAATTTAACTGGCGGGTATTACAACAAGCGCTTGATTCCAATGTGCCGCTGCTGGAACGTTTGAATTACCTGTGTATTTCCAGCACCAATCTAGATGAGTTTTTTGAAGTCAGGGTGGCCGGCCTTATCCAGCAAATTGAAATTGGCGATCCCTATCTGGAAGCCGATCAAATCAGTGCTCATGAAGCATTACGTTTGATCAGTCATCGGGCGCATGAGCTGGTTGAAGAGCAATACAGTGTGCTGAACGATGTACTGCTGCCAGAACTTGAACAAAATGGTATTCGTGTGATGCCGCGATCGATGTGGACTGATGTGCATACCGACTGGCTGAAACAATATTTTCAGGAAGAGATCCTGCCAATCCTCAGTCCAATCGGGCTGGATTCTGCGCATCCATTTCCACGGCTGCTCAATAAAAGTTTAAATTTTATCGTCTCATTAGTCGGTAAAGATGCTTTTGGCCGCGATCGTGGTTATGCGATCTTACAAGCACCGCGTGCCCTGCCCCGCGTCATTCAGCTGCCTTCAGAAATGTCTGAGCCTGGCGAATATCACTTTGTGTTTTTGTCGTCGATTATTCATGCCTATGCCGAGGATTTATTTTTTGGCATGAAAGTGAAAGGCTGTTATCAGTTCCGGGTGACCCGTAACAGTGATTTGGCGATTGATACTGAAGAAACCAGCGATCTTCTGGCAACGATTGCTGATGAGTTGACCCATCGTAACTATGGCGATGAAGTGCGTCTGGAAATTGCCCATAATTGCCCGGATGATATGGTCAACTTCTTGCGCGAACAATGCGGTATGCATCAGGATAACGTCTATCTGGTCAATGGCCCGGTCAATCTCAGTCGCCTGCAGGCGCTGCATTCGCTCGTTGAACGAAGCGATCTGAAATTTAAACCGTTTACTCAGGGCCGGCCCACTGGTATGACTGGCGATGTCGATTTATTTGCCAGTATTAAAAAACATGATTATTTGCTGCACCACCCCTATGAATCTTTCGGGCCGATTATTGATTTAATCAAACAAGCCGCGGCTGATGGCAGTGTGCTGGCCATTAAACAAACTTTGTACCGCACGGGCGCCAGCTCACCAATTGTTGATGCACTGGTTGCTGCGGCCCACGCCGGTAAAGAAGTCACCGTGGTTGTGGAACTGCGCGCCCGTTTTGATGAGGAGGCAAATGTGGCTCTGGCGGCTAAATTACAAGAAGCCGGTGCCCATGTGGTATATGGGATTGTCGGCTATAAAACCCACGCCAAAATGCTGCTCATACTGCGCCGTGAAAATAACAAGCTGCGACGTTATGTGCATCTGGGCACCGGAAACTATCATCGCAGCACGTCCCGTGTTTATACCGATTACGGCTTACTGACTTCTGATAAACAACTCGGTGAAGACGTCAATAATCTGTTCATTCAACTGACCAGCCTCGGTAAAGTGCCGCAAATGCATAAATTGCTGCATGCACCGTTTACGTTGCACACCGGTTTACTGGAAAAAATTGAGCGAGAAATTGATCATGCCAATAACGGTAAAACGACACGCATTATCATTAAAGCCAATGCCGTGGTCGAACCGGAAATGGTTCAGGCGTTTTACCGGGCTTCAATGGCTGGCGTTAAAATTGATTTGATTGTTCGTGGTATTTGCACTTTGAAACCGGGCGTTGAGGGTATTTCTGACAATATTCAGGTACGCAGTATTATCGGCCGCTTTTTAGAACATACCCGGGTATTTTATTTTGAGAATAATGGCGATCCGGAAGTCTGGTGCGCCAGCGCAGACTTGATGAAACGCAACCTGTTGCGTCGTGTTGAGACTGCTTTTCCAATTGAGTCAAAAAAATTACGCCAGCGCATTCTTGATGATTTACAACTGTATCTTGATGACAATTCTCAGGCCTGGATTTTGTCTGCTGATGGTCGTTACAAGCGCGTTGAGAGCTCAGGAACGGATGACAAAATGGCCGCACAAACGTACTTACTTGAACAAATGGCCGCTACTTTTTAATGGAAAAGATCGCCTTTTTTAACCTTAAAGGCGGTGTTGGCAAAACTACCTCGGCGGTTAATATTGCCTGGCATGCTGCTAATGAGGGCATACCTACCCTGCTTTGGGATCTGGATCCACAAGGGGCTGCCAGCTGGCTTTTGCAGCGCAAGGCCAAAGCCAAAAGCGAAACCAAAAAAGTATTGTCCGGTAAAACGGCCATTGGCGAATTGGTAAAAAGGACCGATTACCCCAATCTGGATATTATTCCGGCAGATTTTTCATTCCGGCAGCTTGATGTGCTGCTGGTCGGCATGGCTAACAAAAGTAATCCGGTCGAAAAGTTGCTGGCCCCTTTCAGCGAGCAATATGCACTCGTGATTCTGGATTGTCCGCCCAGTTTTTCAACTTTAAGTGAGCAAATTTTTGCGACGGTCGATGCGCTGTACTTGCCGTTGATCCCAACCCATTTATCACTGCGCACGTTTGAACAAACACGGGATTTTTTCAAAGAGCACAACTTAAAACCAAAACGCCTGCATGCATTTTTTAATATGGTGGATCGCCGTCGCTCAATA
>JAWWAG010000010.1:0-28703 GCA_033721795.1 Methylophaga sp.
AGCATACTGTCCGTTCTTATCAATGCCAACTGCTCATTAATCCAATAATCGACATTGACCAATTCCTCGGCTTCCAGCAGTTCTTCCACCAAACCGCCGAATAACCCTAGCAGATAGAGCATCACCAGCACGATCAAAGTTAATATCAAGCCAGAAAAATGCTGGGTGGTGAGTCTTGCCTTCAGTAATTGGCTCGTTTTTGGAAAAGCGGCGCTAAAACGGTCCCATAAGCCAGCGATCTGCTCGCGTTGTGTCGCTGCAGTCAACAAATTAACAGAGCGCATGTATAAGTCTGACAGGATATTTAATGTCCACCGGCAAAGCTGCCAGAACATAATAATCAGCATAAATAGAATGATTAAAGGCAAATAGGAGAAGAACATAAAAGCTTTCTTTTACTGGCCGATCTTATAGTTATTGTGTCCGCCTTATTTAACAGAAACAAATCAGACATTTTCAGGTGAGCGACTGTGATGATGTGTTATCAAATGGATAGTAATCAGGTCTTCAAAAAATGAACTTGCATCAGACGAGCGAATTACCCCTCTCAAGTTTCGGCAGATGACTTTTTTCATCAAAAATATCTGACGCCCAAAATTGTTCGGTAATCGATGGTTGGATGGTTGATTAAATAATGAATCCCCGTGAGTTTAGGTACGCATCCTTATTCCGGAATAAACACTCAATGCTGTAACCGAGAACAAAATCATTCCCATGCCCAGAATTTGCATAATGGTCAGGGTTTCACCCAAAATCAGGACACCAAATAATGAAGCGGTAACCGGTTCGACCATAGCCATAATTGAAGCAATAGCCGGCGCAGTATATTTTAATCCGAAGATATAGATAACAAACGATAATCCTGCACCCAGCATGCCCAATATGATAAACAACGACCACTCCGGCGATGCCGGCACGGCAATTACTTGTTCGAAATCACTGGGCCAGATAAGGATACTGGCAAGTACCGTTAAGGCGATGGCCAGTATCATCTGCGAGCTGCCATGCGGTGATGCGAATTTGAAGCCGAAAATAAAGACGGCATAGGACATCCCCGCAAGTAAACCTGCACCAACGCCTATTGGCGTAATCCCATCCGGGCCAATATCATAAATCTGCGTCAGCAAGACGATCCCTATCATCACAACGATGATGGCGGCCCATTTGAGGGACGATGGGGTTTCAAGTCCGACCATAAATGACACCAGATAGACAAAAATCGGTGCGCAGTACATCAATGTTGCCGCGACTGCGACGCTACCCTCTGCGATGCTAATAAAATAAAACGCAAAGTTACCCGCAACACCCAGACCGGCTATCACAGACCAGAACCATAATCTGCGGTTCGCCAGACCACTTTTCTGCGGACGCAATGCCAGCCAGACTAGTACGAACAGCAGTCCGATCGATCCGCGATAAAACGATACAACAAATGGATGCCAGCCTTCATTCATCAAGATAGCAGCGATGCCGGCTGATATCCCCCAAAATAAAGCTGCCAACGCTACAAAAATCGTATTCAGTCGTGACATTTAATCTCCTGAATAGATTAAAACATACTGTGCAGATTACATCTAAGCAGAATCAACCCTGTCCGCCAGCTTTCGTTTGAATCTGTACCGGTAAACCGCTACGGTAAAGCCTGAACAACCATCAGGATCACTACATGGAAGCGCTGTTTACCGGCTTTGCCAATTTTATGTGGGGCTTGCCACTGGTGATATTGCTGGTAGGCGGCGGGTTGTTTTTTGTGTTGTATTCGGGTGGCCTGCCCTATCGTCACTTCGGCCATGCCTTACAAATTCTGACAGGTCGATTTGATCGGGATGGCGATGCTGGCGATATTCCCCATACGCAGGCACTGAGCACCGCCCTGTCCGGAACGTTAGGCCTCGGAAATATTGCCGGTGTGGCGCTGGCGATTACCATGGGCGGCCCCGGGGCAATCTTCTGGATGTGGATGACAGCCGTCATCGGTGTCGCCACCAAATTTTATACCTGTTCATTAAGTGTGATGTTTCGCGGCAAAGACAGTGAAGGCAAGCTTCAGGGCGGTCCTATGTATGTCGTCCGTGAAGGTCTTGGCAAACGCTGGTGGCCACTGGCGGTTTTGTTTGCAGTCGCAGGGCTGATGGGCACGATGCCCGCTTTTCAGGTCAATCAGTTGGTGCAAATTCTGCGTGAGGTGGTGGCGCAACCTGCCGGCTGGGCAACGCCACATAACCATTTCACCTTTGATCTGGTGATGGGCTTGCTGATCGCCGCGCTGGTATTACTGGTAACGACAGGCCATATCCAACGTGTTGGCCGCGTCACGGTGCGTATGGTGCCGGTTATGGTGTTGTTGTATCTCGGGATGACTGCGCTCCTGTTAATGCAATTTGCCAGCGAGATTCCGGCTGCCCTTTTATTGATTATTACTGATGCCTTTTCCGGTGAAGCTGTCGCGGGTGGGGCCATTGGCACGGTTATCCTGATGGGTGTGCGCCGCGGGGCTTTTTCTAACGAGGCCGGTATTGGTACAGAGTCCATGGCCCACGGGGCGGCACGAACCAACGAACCGATTCGAGAAGGGTTAGTTGCCATGATGGGGCCGGTAATCGACACCCTATTAGTGTGTACCTGCACTGCGTTGGCGATTCTGGTGACCGGCAGCTGGCAGATAGATGGCGGCATCGATGGTGTGACCCTGACTTCTCAGGCGTTTGAAACTGCCTTTCCCGGTTTCGGTGCTTACCTGTTAACGCTAGTCGTGGCGCTATTGTCCCTGAGCACGATTTTTACCTTCTGGTACTACGGCAGCAAGTGTCTGGGCTTTTTGATTGGCGCGCGGCATCAGCATCATTACGTCTGGATTTATGCCGCTCTGGTGGTGTTTGGCAGTATCACCAGCCTGCCGGCTATTATTGGACTGATTGATGGGCTGTACGCCACCATGGCGATACCAACCATGATTTCCGCGCTACTGCTCGCCCCCAAAGTAAACCGGGCCGCACGGGACTATTTTCAACGGCATAGTAAGCAATCAGGTGAGCAGCGAAATTGATGCGGCGGAATTTAATTCAGACTTATTGAATATCTGTCTTTGCAAAACAGCCGGGCTGTTATCCATATACGTTAAAAAGTTAACCTGGATTTCATGGGGTCTTTGCCGGATTAACTGCGTTTTAAACAACAGGCTCATCATCATCATCGATAACGGCTGAGCGTATCGGCGAAGACAGCATTGCCAGGGCAGTAACCAGATATTTGTTCATAAACCAACGTTTTGTTAACGTAAAGGATCTACATCAAACAAACTAGTCAGCTACTACTTTCTTTAAGAGATAGAAACTTAAAGCTGACCTGCAACCCAAAAAGTAGAGTGGTCACTTCCAGCTAGGAGCGAAACTAATGTCTTCCGATTCAGCAAAACAAGCAACACTATACCGAATGGTCATGGATAAGCATGTTTGCCCGTTTGGCCTGAAGTCCTTGGATCTGCTCAAGCGCGAGGGCTTTGACGTAGAGGACAAGTGGTTAACCTCTCGTGAGCAAACAGATGCGTTCATGGAAGAGCATGATGTGGACACAACACCCCAAACATTTATCAACGGTCAACGAATTGGCGGCTATGATGCGCTACGGAAATACTTTGGCAAGAAAGTAAAAAACAAAGATGAAACCAGTTACCAACCGGTTTTAGCCGTATTCGGCGTTGCCGCCCTGTTGGCGCTGGCAATAAGCTGGATGCTCAGTGGTGAACTGCTGAATGTCCGCACAGCAGAACTGTTTATCGCCATCAGCATGAGTATTCTTGCGCTGCTCAAATTACAGGATGTTGAAAGCTTCTCGACCATGTTTCTCAACTACGATCTGCTGGCGCGTCGCGTTGTGCCCTACGCCTACGCCTACCCATACGGCGAATTACTGGCAGGGGTCTTGATGGTCGCTGGCACGATGTTGTGGCTAGCCATCCCGGTGGCACTGTTTATCGGGACGATTGGTGCGGTGTCGGTACTTAAGGCCGTTTACATAGACAAACGCGAACTTAAATGCGCCTGTGTCGGGGGTGGCAGTAATGTGCCACTGGGATTTGTCTCGCTCACCGAAAACCTGATGATGATTGCGATGGGGCTGTGGATGTTCCGATACCTCTGAGGCAAAGAAACCTAAGAATTTTTTTCACGTTGATTTAGTTGTTGATACCAGTCCAGGTATGGCGTGTTCTTAATCAGGTAACGATTAAAGTCCTTACTCCCGTCTTGCCACCACACGGGGCCGCGCTCGCCCAAAGCGACTTTTGCATCATTGACTGCATTGCGTGCTTTTGTAAGTTGGATCTTGTCTCCTGATGTCAGTGCGGCTTTGACTTCCCGCCGCGCCTCCATCAATTTCCGGACCAGTAACGCTCGCTGGTCTGCCGCTATATGTGGGTTGGCGACACGCCAAAGACGGTCCTTTACCACCATGTATCTGCCATCGGGCGTCACTGGATATTTCATCAGGAATAATCGTATCAGCTGACTCTATGCAATTTTAATTGGAGGACCAGTCACTGTTCTTTTGAATAGGGTGTTGTTGTTGAAATCAATGATGACAATCGCCGCATTACCTGTCAGACAGATATTAAAAAATATTAAAGGCCAAAATCGTAAACGTTAAACCGGTTATCACAAACGAAAATAATGCCAGTAAACCATCCCGCGCTATCAGTCCCAGCCCGAAAGCCAACAAAACTAAACCAGCCGCATTAGCACTGAATGGCACCACCTCCATCACCGGCATACACAAAGCAATCGTGATACAGACCAGCGCAATCGCATATTTGGCTGCCCCATTCACAAAGTTTTGAAGACGGGGTTTGATAAGCCGGTCAATATACCGCACAGGTTTATGCAACAAATCCAGCGCTTTAAGCAGTTTTTCACTGGAGATTGACCGGTTTAACAACCATTTTGGCAACCAGAAATGCTCACTTCCCAATAGCATCTGAATGGCAATTAAAAATACAAATAAACCAATGATAGTTGGGACACCGGGAATATCGCCAACGATGGGTGCCAATATCAGCAAACCCGCCACTAACAATAATGTACCGAAAGATCTGCGGCCAACCATATCCATAATCGCGTCCAGCGTAACCTGTTTTTCCTGAGCAGCTTCAGCAATACAATCCAGCAATTGTTGAAGATTATTAACTGACTGGTTTTGACCCATTTATTTTTCCCAAATATTAACAACTCATAAGTCAGGATGTTGATGTGAACCTGAATTCTGTCAATTAATTATCTGATAAGCGTTTTTGGGCGTCTGAAAGCTGATTGTTCAGAGAGTCCAGCAATGTTTTGATTTCTGGCGATTGCTCGCCTAATGTCGTTTTATCGATAACGTCAGCCAGCACGGCATCTTTTTTCAGGCATTTCTCAAAAACAGCATTTTCATAATCAACAGACAGCAACTGGGTAATCTTGCCGGCTATCTCTTCAACCAATTCTTTATCAGAGTCAGGTCTCGCCGGCAGTTCACCTAGCGACTTAACGACCTTCTGAAATGGCGTTATATATGCTTCTCTTTCCCGGGCTATGTCAAAAAGCGGATGATTAATATTATCTTGCGTTAATAACTCACCCATTGCCCGGTATAAATCAGCTGTTTCGATGATTAATTTTAAAATTTCCAGAGCATCAGCCTGCTCATCAGTGCGTATTATCGACATCTCAAACGGCTCCAAAGGTTGATGTTGGCATATCACCGACAATGGCTTCGATTGCTTTAGGGATCACGACAAATTCTGCGGGGGTTTTCGTTTTAAATTCGCCATCTGCTTCCAAGGCTTTTGGTCTGGAGGTTTGAATGCTGAATTTTTCAGAGGTTCTGCGAACGATGCGATCTGTCTTATGCACTACGCCGTTACGTAAACTGGGTCCAAGCAACAAAAGCTGCCACCATCGTTGCTGCTTGATAAAAAACAAATTCAGCTGCCCATCCAGCAACGTCGATCTTTGATCAACGATATTGCCACCACCATAAAACCGGCCATTGCCTATCGCAAGGTGTATCGCTTTGGTTGAGCATTGCCAGTCATCTGCTTTAATGTGCACCTTAAAGCTTTTATTACGTTTTATCACGCTTAAAAAAGCGCCAAGATATGCGAAAACACCAAAATACTTTTTGCTATCAGCAGTGAGCTCATTTGTCACATCAACGCCGAGTCCGACGTGCGCCACATTGATAAAGTAATGTTCATTCACCTTACCTAAACTGATGTATTCGCGCCTGCCATTAACGATAACCTGTGCAGCCGCTAACAGATCCTCTGGCACCCCCAATGATCTCGCCAGATCATTGGCCGTACCCGTCGGGAAAATCGCCAATGCACGTTTATAAATATATAAAGCTTCCAAAGCAGAACTAATGGTGCCGTCTCCCCCAGCAATAATGACGATACCGTCTTCTTGATCATAATCTTCTATCACCGAAACCAGATGTGTTTTACTTTCAGACTCACAAACGGATACCTCAATACCAGCCCCTTGCAGCAAGCGCACAGCACCTTTCAGGGCCTCAGCCTGGCCATTCCGGCTATGTGGATTGATAATTAACAATGCATGCTGCAAGCATTTATCCTCTTATCGAGATAGTGTTATTACGCAATATGATGATAAAAAAACTAAGGACTCAGATACGTTCGATAATCAACATATGCCCGAAGCATTTGTTGAACGTTAATCTGATTAACATGGCATAGCAATAATTAAGATTAAAGTCGCTCAAAGGAATGAATGACCTCTGGCCCTTTTATTCCTGGTTAATTTTCGAAATTAATTGACGGACCTCGTCAGAACTTTTTGGCCTCACGAGACGAGCCACTTCATTCCCATCGTGCAGAAGTATCAAAGTCGGCCAAAGCTTTACCTTGAACGCACGTCCCAGTCGTTTGCCCTTTCCGTCATATACTCTAATCAGAGGCAGTCCTGAATCTTCATTTATGACTGCTTTTATCGCAGAACTTGCCGCCTGACAATGTCCACACCAGGGCGCGCCAAACTCAAGTAAAGCATCACCGTCAAACTCGCCAATTTGTTCAAATGTAAATGCTGCTTCTGCGTAATCAGCGTTTGAACCAATATCACTGGTTTTCATCTCTTTACTCCCAACAATAAATTACCTGTAATGAAAATGGTCAGAGTCTGCCCCTTTTGATTTCGCCTCAATACTTTCTTGGGCATCAGATTTTCGTTATCGAAGAGTTCACTCGCTTAACTATACGTAGTATTGGTGATCGGACTGAAAGAGCAAAGCTATATTGAAATTTCTGGGAAGTACGATTGGGATCATTTTTCTCATCGGGTTGGCATTGGTAGTGCTAATGTTTATGATGATTCTTTAATCTGAAGGTTAATCAACGGTGTCTGGTCTTTTTGACACGAATAACCTTAAGGAGACAACCTCATGACATTACAACAAATCAATCAAGAAAGAGCCGTTAGCATTTCCAGCATTCTTTTCGCTTCTGAAAAGCCCGCCAAAGATGAAGAAAAGGAAGATGAAAAATCTAACCAAGTTCCCAATCCTTCGGAAGGAACCTATCAACCGGCAGATGACCCCGACGATGATGAACAAAAAGAGGCTGAAGATGCGCCGCCTATGCCGCAGGCGCCCACGCCAAGCAAAAAATCTGATAAATAAATCCTCTGATTATGTCTGGATTTAGTATTTCTGAAAGCCTGCAAATCAAAGCTTAACTGAAAGTAATAGGGCTGTTTATTAGCAGTAAGTGCTGGACGCGACTGACAGATTGAAGTGGCAGTCGCATTCATGGATGACTTCCCTACAGAGAAATGTAACGCTCATCGGGTAACACCAAAGCAACCTTTTTGGCTGGCTCAGGCAAACCTGAAACGGCTCAGTTTTTTCTATCTGATATTATGTGTTTCGTTCAAGCAGCTGATATAGCCGATAAATCGCTTCATGACGGCCATCAAATTGCAAATCAATAATATGAAAGAGAGAGAAACAATGCGTGAAAATTCAGTAACAAAAACATTTCAACAACGTGTCGATGAGTTCATTGCTCTTGCAAATCAACAAGCTACTGAAAGTAGCGTAGATGATGCCAATACCGCGATTATATTTTCAGCCGCCCGGTTTAATGCTTTCAGCGTCGCACGTTCTGTTGAGACAGCAGAAAACTTAAAAGTCGAAAAACAAGCAGCCATTGAGTACTTCACCCAACGTTATGCAGAAATGCTGAACCAAAACCTTGAAGAATATATTGCTCGTTTCGACAGCTATACGCAGAAATAATCAAAGAATCGAGGGTGGGTGATCCAATTGATTTGTAGCTGACTTAATCATATCAATATGTAGGATGCCATCTTCATCATATGGCTCACCAGGGGCATAAAAGCCCAGTGACACATAGAAATTTTGCAGGTAAACCTGTGCTGAGATTTTGATATCTTTCCCCGGGTATTTTTGACCTGCGAATTTTATAGCTTCTATCATCAATTGACGGCCAATCTGTTGCCCCCTGAATTTTTTCAGGGTTAGCACCCGGCCAATCGAAGGCTGGTTGTTTTTAATCCCCGGGTCAACCACTCTGGCGTAAGCGGCCATTTCACCATTTACTATGACAGATAGATGCCAGGCGTGAGGGTCCAGTTCATCTGTCTCTTGATAGGGGCAGTTTTGCTCAACCACAAAAACGGATTCGCGCACCTTGATAATCTCATAAAGCTCAAGCGCTGTAAGCGCTTCCAATCGAGACCATTTGAACTCGGGCTTCATAATATTTTTGTTCCCGTTTAAACAAACTGGACTTCAAGACTTTTCCAGAACAAACCGATCAGCCCGATAGCCAATACAATGAACAGTATCATGGAAACTGGTATACCCAGCCCCCATAAGGTCAGGCCTGAGAACAGTAGCCAAAGTGCCGGAATCATCGCCATCAACCACAACGCCCATCCTCTGAACATGATCAATGACAGTCCTAATGTCGTTATGACCGTGGGGCCGGCATGAATACCGAAGACTTCGGACTGATACATGTGGCCGCCGGTGAGCAGTGCAATAAACGGCCAGCCAATTAACCCGATAAAAGCGATGGCGATACCGATAACAGCAGAGGGCTTTTTACATGACTTATTGTCGAGGTCCTTACCGGCCAATGCAATCAATATGAATAAGATTGCCTGAGCGACAAAAAAGGAGCCGATATAGCTCCCCGCCCAGTTGAGTTCGGCATAACGTTGGAAAAAAAAAGCAAAGGCGACAAAGACCCAGACAGGTGCAACAAGCAGACAGGCAAGCCGCCCGCGATTTTTGATTGCCAGCCAAAGCGCTGCCAACCCCAAGGACAAACTCAGCAAATGCAGCGGCCAGAAGGTTTCATTCATGCGTTCAAGCAAGCGGAAATAGATATCTACCGTAAAGGGAATAAAATCCTGCAGCGCGTAGCTGGACCAGCCGTTCATAAAGACTCGATGTACTTAACCATCTTTTGTCGGATGCTTTCTGAAGGCATGGGGTCCAGACCCGCACGCATATTTTCACGCATGTGCGCAACTTTTGTGGTGGCGGGAATGGCGCAGGTCATGGCCGGATGACTGACAATAAACTTCAATAAAAACTCAGCCCAGGTAGTGCAGCCACATTCGGATTCAGCCCATTCGGGCAGTGATTCACCACGACTTTGCAAACCTTTGATCAGACTTCCGCCATCAAAAGGTCTGTTGGCGATCACCGCAATCCCCTTTTCTTCTGCCAATGGCAGTAACCGATTTTCTGCCTCGCGATGCGTCATATTGTAGGTGAGCTGTATAAAATCGATATCTTCAGAAGCCATGATCTGCTCGAATTCCTGGTGGCGACGGCCATGTGAGGTGGTAATACCGATATGGCCGATTTTACCTTCGGCTTTCATCTCACGCAGTGCTGCCAGATGTTCACGCCAGTCGGTAAGATTGTGTACTTGCACTAAATCAAATTTTTCGACGTTCCAGCGTGCTTGCAAATCAGCTACCTGCTCGCGTGCTGAACCACCGGCCGGGCTCCAGACTTTTTCTGCAGAGAACAGGCTGTCGGGAATGCCCAGCTTCTGCAATGCATAGCCCATCACATCCGGCGCAGAACCATACATAGGCGAGGAATCAATCATACCGCCACCAAGCTCGAAAAATGTCCGAACCACTTCGATTCGGGCATCGAGTAACTTTGGATCGCTACCGACATTAAAAGTACGCCAGGTCCCCATCCCAATGACGGGCAGTTTTTTGTCAGCGGAATAGCGTTTCTGAAGCAGATCATTGCTTGCCGCAAAGAGCGGCAGAGATGGCAGTAAGGTCGCAGCCAGGCCGGCACCAATCAACTTGAGACTTTGTCTGCGAGTGAAGCGATTGCTCATGGTCAGCGCCCCCTGGAATTTTTTTAGAACATGATCTAGGTGTCCGCCAATTTCTTAACTTTTTGATTGTGGCGTTACTTCTCAATGGTTTTTAATGAACCATAGCGGGGATTTAAATCAGAGACAAGGACTTGATGCCTCGGCTTCGCTCGGCATTACACATAAAAAAACGGGCCGTTTGGCCCGTTTTTGGTTGCTATTGAAGCACTAGGTTCCCGTCTCCGTTTTCACGGGGAGAGACCCTGAAAGTGTTGGAATAACCGTTTAATTGAAGGTCTGGGTTCCCGCCTGCGCGGGAACGACCGTGTGCTGTTTATTCCGGCCGCATATGCGGAAACAGTAAAACATCTCTGATCGATGGCGAATCGGTGAGCAGCATCACTAATCGATCAATACCGATACCCTCACCGGCAGTCGGTGGCATACCGTATTCCAGGGCACGGATATAGTCGGCATCGTAGTGCATGGCTTCGAGATCGCCGGCGTCTTTATCTTCTACCTGGGCTTTGAAACGCTCGGCCTGGTCTTCAGCATCATTTAATTCCGAAAAGCCATTGGCGATTTCACGGCCACCGACGAAGAATTCAAAACGATCGGTGACAAACGGATCGTTATCACTGCGTCTTGCCAGTGGTGACACTTCAGTTGGATAGGCGGTGATAAAGGTCGGTTGCATCAGTTGATGCTCGACGGTTTTTTCAAAGATTTCAATTTGGACTTTGCCAAGGCCGTAGCTGTCTTTCAGCGGGATACTTAAGTTTTTGGCAACTTCACTGGCATTTTCTAATGTTTCCAGTTGCTCCGGTGTCAGATCCGGATTGAAGTGCAGAATCGATTCTTTAACGGTCATCCGGGTAAATGGCTGGGCAAAGTCGATATCAAGGCCTTGATACGTGACCTGCGTACTGCCGAGCACGTTTTGCGTGACGGTACGCAGCATATCTTCAGTCAAATCCATCAGCTCGATGTAATCGGCATATGCCTGATAGAACTCAACCATGGTGAATTCTGGATTATGACGCGTCGACAGGCCTTCATTTCGGAAATTACGGTTGATCTCAAACACCCGCTCAAAGCCGCCGACAATCAGCCGTTTTAAATACAGCTCTGGTGCGATTCGCAGGAATAAATCCATATCCAATGCATTGTGATAAGTGGTGAATGGCCGCGCGGTAGCACCACCAGGGATGGCTTGCATCATCGGTGTTTCTACTTCGAGGTAGCCTTTATCCATCAGAAAACGGCGCACGCCATCAATGATTTGCGTACGCAATTTAAAGACTTCGCGGCTGGCCTCGTTCATGATCAGATCAACATAACGCTGACGGTAGCGGGTTTCCTGATCTGACAGGCCGTGGAATTTTTCAGGCAAAGGCCGCAGTGATTTGGTCAGCAGTTTGATGTTGTCGACATGCACTGACAGTTCACCTTTTTGGGTGCGAAACAGTGTGCCTTCAGCGGCGATGATGTCGCCGTTATCCCAGGTTTTAAATTGCGGATAGACACCTTCTGGCAGATCGTCACGGGCGACATATAACTGGATATCACCGGACATATCCCGAATATTGGCAAAGCTGGCTTTACCCATGACCCGCTTGGTCATCATCCGGCCGGCAATCGCGACACGGCGTGGTGTGGCTTTGAGCTGGTCACCATCCCATTCGGCATATTCGGTTTGCAGCTCGCCGTTCATCACATTACGGCGGAAGTCATTCGGGAAGGCATTACCCTGTTCACGAATGGCCGCCAGTTTTTCACGGCGTTGGGCAATCAGTCGGTTTTCGTCAAATTCGGTTTCTTGCGTCATGAGCGTCTTCTTTTTATAAGCCTGATTTGAGCGAGGCCTCGATGAATTGGTCAATATCACCATCGAGAACGGCTTGCGTATTGCCGGTTTCTACACCGGTGCGGAGGTCTTTGATGCGGGACTGATCCAGAACATAAGAACGGATCTGACTGCCCCAGCCGATATCCGATTTAGATTCTTCGGCGGCTTGTTTAACTTCATTTTGTTTTTGTAATTCCAGCTCGTACAGCTTTGCCCGTAACTGGCTCATCGCCTGATCACGGTTTTTATGCTGTGATCGTTCCATCTGACATTGCACCACGGTATTGGTCGGAATGTGGGTAATACGAATCGCCGAATCAGTGGTGTTAACGTGCTGACCACCGGCACCGCTTGAGCGGTAGGTATCAACGCGTAAATCTGATGGATTAATGTCGATTTCAATGGTGTCATCGACTTCGGGGTAAACAAACACCGAAGCAAATGAGGTGTGGCGACGGGCACCGGAATCAAATGGTGATTTACGTACTAAACGATGGACACCGGTTTCGGTACGCAGCATGCCAAAGGCATATTCACCTTCAAACCGAATGGTGGCACTTTTAATACCGGCGACATCCCCTGCCGAGACCTCCATCAAAGTGACTTTATATTCCTGGGCTTCCCCCCAACGCAAATACATACGCAGCAAAATATTGGCCCAATCCTGCGCTTCGGTGCCGCCTGAACCGGATTGAATATCTAAGTAAGCACTGTTGGCGTCGAGCTTGCCGGAGAACATGCGCTGGAATTCGAGCTTTTCGAGGCCTTTTTCGAGATTATCGAGATCGGCAGTAATGGCATCAAACGTGGCCTGATCTTTTTCTTCAACGGCCATTTCCAGCAAGTCTCTGGCATCATCCAAGGTTTCGCGGTGACCTGACAGGGTCTCGACCAGTTTCTCTAAATTGGCGCGTTCCTGACCCAGTTTTTGGGCACGCTCGGGATCATTCCAGACATTGGGATCTTCGAGTTCACGGGTGACTTCAACTAAGCGTTCAGCCTTCGTATCGTAGTCAAAGATACCCCCTGAGATCGTCGCTGCGATCCCGAAGCGTTTTAATGCGTTGCATGGTGGCGCCGAGTTCCAAAATTCACCCCGTCAGACAGAAAAAGTTGTTGTAGAGAAAACCGCGTATTGTAACGGAAAAATGCCTTTATTGTTTAGGCAGATAGCGTAGTGGGTCGACTGGCTGTCCGTTACGGCGGATCTCAAAATGCAGTTGATCCCGCTGCGTGCCGGTACGGCCCAGGGTGGCGATTTTTTGGCCAGCCTGGACACTGTCGCCCTCTTTGACCAAAAGGCTCTGATTGTGGGCATAGGCGCTCAAATAAACGTCATTGTGTTTGATGATCAACAAATTGCCATAACGCGGCAAACCATTACCGCTGTATACCACCCGTCCAGGCGCAGAGGCCACCACATCCTGACCAGCTTTACCGGCGATTTTGATACCTTTGCGGGTGGCACTGCTATTCGAAAAACTCGACAATAACGGCCCTTGGGTTGGCCAGCGCCAGGCGGGTGTTGCCGAGCCGCTCGGTGCTGGGGGAATCGGTTTGCTTGATTCTGCTGGCTTGGCAGCGGCTGGTTTAGGCTGGCTGGATGCCGGTTTGGGTTGTGAGGCCGTTGAGGTCTGGGTTTTAGGGATTGATTTTGGAATTGGCGCCGGTTTTGGCTGACTGGCCGCTACCTGTGTACGCTGCGCTGGTGACGCACCATTAAATTTCAGTTTTTGGCCAACATAAATTGTATAAGGCGGTCTGATACCGTTTATCCGCGCAAGCTCGCGATAATCCATGCCATAACGGAAGCTAATCGAATACAAGGTATCGCCCTTGCGGACGCTGTAACTGAAAGGCGCATTAGCGGCCTTAGGGGCTTGTTGTTTTGCCCGCTGACTATCGTAATGACCCAAAGGCGCAACCGCCTTGCCACCGCTGCAAGCGGTCAATATCAGCGTCATCAGTATCAATAGTCGCTTCATCTCAACGTAATATTAAATAGGCAATCACAAGAATAATGACCGTTAGCCAGCCCAGCCATTCCATAAATTGCATTAATTTATCTTCAAGTGTCGGACCGCCCCACTTCATCAGTCCCGCCACCATAAAAAATCGCAGACCACGGCCAACCAATGAACCCAAAATAAATGGCAGCAGCAACATGCCCACGGCACCGGCAGCAATAGTAAAAACTTTGTAGGGGATCGGCGTAAACCCGGCAACAAAAATCGCCCAGAAGCCCCACTCAGCAAACCATTGTTGTGCAGTCAGGTAAGCATGCTGGTAACCAAACTGCACAATCAGTGGCTCAACCAGTTCCAACGCAAATACCCCAATAACATACCCCAGCAAGCCACCCAATACCGATGCTACGGTTGTCAGCGTTGCATAAAACCAGGCTTTGTCAGGCCGGGCCAGCGACATCGGTGCCAACATAACATCTGGCGGTACCAGAAAAAATGACGATTCGGTAAAACTGACCAGCGCCAGCCAGTAGCTTGCATATTTATGACGGGCCCACTGCATAGTGCGGGCATAAAGAGGTGAAAACAGTTTCATTAAATTTGCCCGCTCAGCAGCGGTACAAAACTGACCGCATCCCATTCAGATTCTTCATAAGTGTTGCCATTGCGGTCGATAACGCGCAGCGTCTGGCCTTTATTATTGCCGACCGGGATCACTAAACGACCACCGGGCGCTAATTGATGCAACAAATTCTCCGGAATATGTTCCGGCGCACAGGTGACGATAATACCGTCATAGGGCGCATTCTCTTCCCAGCCCCAACTGCCATCGCTGTGTTTCAGGCGAATATTATTGAGTTTGAGCTGATAAAAGCGCTCGCGGGCTTGTTTTAACAATGGCGCAATCCGCTCTACACTGAATACTCGTGGCACCAGCCCCGATATAACGGCGGTTTGATACCCAGAACCGGTACCGACTTCCAGTACTTTGTTACGTGCGCCGCCCTGCAATAAAATCTCGGTCATCCGCGCGACAATAAATGGCTGGGAAATTGTCTGGCCATGGCCAATCGGCAAAGCCGTATCTTCATAAGCACGGCTGGCCAGTGCTTCATCAACAAATAAATGCCGCGGGCATTGGCGCATGATCGCCAGCACTTGCTGATTATTGATGCCCCGGTCTTTGAGACGCTGGATCAGACGATCCCGCGTCCGCTGAGAGGTCATACCTATGCCGCGTGGATCCGCCATCATGTATTCTTATCGGACAGCCAACGGGCAACACCATCAATGGCATCATAACGGGTTAAATCAATCTGTAACGGCGTCACAGACACGGCACCGCGGCGAATCGCATCAAAGTCAGTGCCGGGACCGGCATCCTGCTCAGCACCGGCCGGGCCAATCCAGTACATCGGCCGACCGCGCGGATCCTTTTCACGAATGATGGGCTCCGCTTTATGCCGATGACCCAGACGGGTACTCTCAAAACCAATAATTTCCTCAATCGGCAGATCCGGCACATTCACATTTAAAATCGTATCAGCCGGTAATGAAGCTTTACTGAGCCGTGTAACTAATTGCTGCGCAACCCAGCCGGCGGTCTCATAATGTTTGCCATCAAAGCTGGCCAGGGAAATGGCAATCGCCGGTAAACCCAGAAAGCGGCCTTCCATCGCCGCGGCAACGGTACCGGAATACAGCACATCATCACCCAGATTAGCACCGGCATTGATACCGGAAACGACCATATCCGGCTCTTCTTCAAGCAGACCGGTAATCGCTAAATGCACACAGTCCGTTGGTGTGCCTTCTACCCGATAAATGCCATTGTCGAGGCGATCCAAACGCAGGGGATTTTCCAGTGTCAGCGAATTACTGGCACCGCTACGGTTGCGATCCGGTGCCACGACGGTGATTTCGCCACAATCTTTCAGCGCATTGGCCAAAGTATGAAGTCCGCGCGCCATGTAGCCATCATCATTACTGATCAGAATTTTCATGCGTTTTCGCTTGCCAGGTCCGTAGGTAAATTGGCGTTTATCTTAGCAAGAATGCGGGGGTCTTGTTGACCTTTGATATCCACCAACGTTGTGAATTGAGAGAAAAACAAGCCTTATCAATAGTTAGAAAAAAGGGCATGAAATCATGCCCTTTTTGGTTTTTTGTTAACTAGCCTAGCAGCTGGTTTTTGGACTGGCCGCCACCGTAACTGAAAAACTGCATCGGTTCACCCCCCTTGGTGATTTTTACCGCGCAATATTTAAACTCGGGGATTTTTGCTGCCGGGTCCAGCGCTGCATTAGACAGTTTATTAACCGCTGCTTCGTAATAACAAAACGCCATAAATACTGCGCCAGTGGGCACGGCCAAATCCGCGCGCGCCGACATCGATATTTCGCCGCGTCGGGTAGACAGGGTAATCAGCTCACCCGGTTTCACGCCAAGTTCATCAAGGGTAATGGGGTTTAACGTGGCGACCGCTTCCGGCTCCAGCGCGTCCAGTACATTCGAACGGCGGGTCATCGACCCGGTATGCCAATGCTCCAGCATACGACCGGTTATCAGCACAAACGGATATTCGGCATCAGGGCGTTCGTCTGGCGGCACGATATCGGCCGGTACGAATTTACCAAGACCATTTTCGCGAGGGAAATCTTCTTTAAAGATAATGGCATCGCCTGGATCACCCTCGTTAAAGCATGGGTAAACCACTGCGCCTTCTTTTTCCAGACGCTCCCAGGTAATCCCTGCCATATGCGGCACAGCTTTACGGATTTCGGCAAATACGTCTGAAACGTTATCGTATTGCCAGTCAAGGCCCATCCCTTTCGCTATCTGTTCAATAATCCACAAATCCTGACGGGCATCACCTGGAGGCGCCAGCGCCTGTCGACCGAGCTGCACTTGCCGATCGGTATTGGTAAAGGTACCGGTTTTTTCGGGAAAACCAGATGCCGGTAAAACAACATCGGCGAGATAGGCCGTTTCGGTCAGGAAGATATCCTGAACCACCATCAGATCCAACTCAGCCAATGATTGGCGGGCATGGTTAACATCCGGATCGGACATCGCCGGGTTTTCACCCATGACATACAAACCTTTCAAGTTGCCGGCATGAATAGCATCCATGATTTCGACAACGGTCAGGCCAGGATTCGGATCCAGCGGGCTATTCCAGAGCTTTTCAAAATATTCACGGGCGGTGTTATCGCCAACTGGCTGATAATCCGGGAATACCATCGGGATCAGTCCCATATCCGATGCACCCTGCACATTATTCTGTCCACGCAATGGATGCAGGCCGGTGCCGGGACGACCAATCTGACCGGTCATCAATGCCAGTGAAATCAAACAGCGAGCATTATCGGTACCGTGAACATGCTGAGAAATCCCCATGCCCCACAAAATCATCGATGCTTTGGATTTGGCGTATAACCTTGCCACTTCACGCAGCGTTTCGGCCGGAATACCGCAAATCGGCGACATCGCTTCCGGTGTGTAGGCTTTGAGATGCTCTTTCATCGACTCAAAACCTTCGGTACGGCTGTTAATGAAGGATTGGTCGACCAGGTTTTCTTCAACAATCACATGCATGATGGCATTCAGCATCGGCACGTCACTGCCCGGTTTAAATTGCAGCTGATAAGTGGCTTCACGTGACAATTCAGTGCCACGTGGATCCATCAGGATAAGCTTGGTGCCTTTGCGGATAGCGTTTTTCATCCATGTCGCGCCCACTGGATGATTGACGGTCGGGTTGGCACCAATCAAGACAATCACTTCTGCTTCATCAACATCGGCCACCGGATTCGATACCGCGCCTGAGCCTAAACATTCCAGCAGTGCCACGACCGATGAGGCATGGCATAAACGGGTACAGTGATCGACGTTATTGGTTTTAAAGCCGGTACGAATCAGTTTCTGGAACAAATAAGCTTCTTCGTTGCTGCCTTTGGCGCTCCCGAAACCGGCCAGCGCGTTGGGGCCTAAACTATCGCGAATGCTCAGGAAACCCTCACTGGCTTTGGCTAATGCTTCTTCCCAGGTCGCTTCACGGAAAACCTTATCCAAATCATTCGGATCAAATTCAAAATCCGCATATTTAGGCACGCCTTCACGACGGATCAACGGTTTGGTCAGACGGTGCGGATGATGCACATAGTCAAAGCCATAACGGCCTTTGACACATAAACGGCCATGGTTCGCCGGGCCATCACGGCCTTCGACGTAAAGAATTTTATTGTCTTTAACGTTGTAGGTCAGCTGGCAACCCACACCACAATACGGGCAAACCGAATCAACCTGTTTATCGGGCACTACCATGCCAACTTCATTGGCGGGCATCAGCGCGCCGGTCGGGCAGGCTTCAACACATTCACCACAAGCAACACAGGTGCTGTCACCCATCGGATCGTCTAAATCAAAGACAATCTCGGTGTGGTGTCCGCGCCGGGCGAGGCCGATAACATCGTTATTTTGTTCATCACGGCAGGCACGCACACAGCGGGTGCACTGAATACAGGCATCCATATTGACGGCAATGCCCGGATGCGAGAGATCGGCTTTGGGTTGTTTGCGAGATTTAAAGCGCGGTGTGCTGACATTGAGCTTACCAGCCCAGTAATCAAGCTCTGAATTCAACGTATGTGGCTGTTCCGAGACATCAGCTTTGAGCAGCTCCAATACCATTTTTTGCGAATGCAAAGCCCGATCGCTATTGGTTTGCACTTTCATATCCTGGGCGGGATACCGGCAGCATGATGGCGCTAAAACACGTTCACCCTCAATTTCGACCACGCAGGAGCGGCAGTTACCATCCTGACCCTGACGCTCGGAATAACACAGATTCGGGACTTCGAGTCCCTCACGCTGTGCGACCTGTAAAAGGGTCTCATCCGCGCGGGCACTGATGCTTTTGCCATTGAGCGAAAATTGCACCAGTTCGACTTGTTCTTGCAGTTGCGAGGCCATTATTTCAGCTCCTCAGGGAAATACTTAATAACGCAGCGAAGCGGATTAGGCGCTGCCTGGCCAAGGCCACAAATTGAGGCATCGACCATGACTTGAGACAATTCTTCGAGCAGGTTTTCATCCCATTTTGGCTGTTGCATCAAATTTACTGCTTTTGATGTGCCAACTCGGCATGGGGTACATTGACCGCATGATTCGTCTTCGAAAAAACGCATGGCATTGACTGCCAGATCCCGCGCCCGGTCCTGATCGGAAAACACAATAACCGCGGCACTGCCGATAAAGCAGTCATATTCATGCAAGGTATCAAAATCCAGCGGTACATCGGCTAATGATTCAGGCAAAATGCCGCCGGAAGCACCCCCGGGAAAATAACCATATAGTTTGTGGCCATCCTGCATGCCACCACAATATTCATCAACCAGTTCACGCAGCGTAATACCGGCAGGCGCCAGGTGCACACCGGGCTTGTTAACACGACCACTGACCGAGAATGAGCGCAGACCTTTACGACCATTCCGACCATGTTTGGTCAAGCACTCGGGACCTTTTTCGATAATATCTCGTACCCAGTACAGCGATTCCATATTGTGTTCCAGCGTTGGCCTGCCAAACAGTCCCACCTGTGCTACATACGGAGGTCGCAAACGGGGCATGCCACGCTTGCCTTCAATGGATTCAATCATTGCCGACTCTTCACCACAGATGTAGGCACCGGCACCGCGGCGTAGGTAAATTTTGGGCAAATTGGGAACGGGCGGCTGGTTTTCCAGCTTATATAGTTCGACTTCGAGCATTTCCCGAATTGCCGCATACTCATCACGCAGATAAATATAAATTTCGTCGATGCCCACTGCCCAGGCAGCGATCAGCATGCCTTCCAGGAAACAATGTGGATCGCGATCCAGATAATATTTGTCTTTAAAGGTCCCTGGCTCTCCTTCATCAATATTAACTGCCATCAATTTTGGCGAAGGCTGATCACGAACAATTCGCCATTTACGGCCGACCGGAAAACCGGCACCGCCCAAACCACGCAAGCCGGAATCTTCCATTTTGGTAAGCACGTCTTCGACCTGAATTAGTCCATTAACGCACTGCTGATAAATCTGATAACCGTGTTGATCTACATACGTTTCAAAACGAATTGGCTCAAGGTCTTCCGGATCAATATTGTTGGCAGCGACTTCAGCGGCAACTTTATCGGTATCAGCAAACTCTACCGGTTGCATGCCGACGACAGCGACAGGCGCTTTATCACAACGACCAATGCAAGGTACCCGTTGGATCCGGACCTGGTCTCCCATGCCCTTTTCCAAGGATTCAATCAATGGATTGGCACCTAACATTTCACAAGTCATCGAGTCACAAACCCGCACCGTCAATTGTGGCGGCGGGGTTTCATTTTCTTTGATGACATCAAAATGATGATAGAACGTGGCCACTTCGTATACTTCGGCGCGGGAGAGCTTCATTTCATGCGCCAGCGCCACCAGATGCGCAGCCGAAATATATTTATAGGTGTCCTGTATCTTATGCAAATGCTCAATCAGCATGTCTTTACGCCGTGACTCATCACCGAGTAAACCCTGCACTTCGGCGAGGGCCTGCATGTCAACCTGGCGACCTTTGCTAACCGTTCTGGATTTTTTCAGGCCCTTGCCTGATTTGTGGACACTGATAGGCTGTCCGCTCATGTTTGCCTCTTTACAGTCTGCTGCCGATGCCATCGGCACCATCAATCAAAAACAACGAAACTACCATGCCGGTAGTTGCTTGTGAAGCAAGATTCATGTTTGTTAGGCAAGCATTATGTTAAGAAGGTTTCAGACTCTTGCGTGCTTTGGTCTTTCTAACATCAGCTTTGCACCATGTGCAAGCAAAATCAGGCCGTTCATGAATACCTGATGAAGGTTTCGCGCAACAAATGCCAATCATTTTGCATTTGCCCAAATTTGGCCTCAAAAAAAGCCAGCTAGATGCTGGCTTTAAAAAAACTATAAAATACTTATTTAAATACTGGAAAGCATTTTCAGATGCTGATTTGCGCTATTTAAAACGCTTTTCGCTTAATTCCTTCAGCCACAAATCATGATGTTGCTCGGCCCAGGCAGTATCAACATAGCCGGTGGTCATACCTTCCAGCGCACCCTCGGTGCCTAGCGTGCCGATATAAATATGACCCAGCGAAAAAGCCATCAATATCAAAGCGGTCAGTAAATGAATAAGATGCGCAACAACGATAACTTCCCGCTCCTGACCAAAGTTAGGAAAATCTAAAATCAAACCAGAGAAACACAGCGCTACTCCTGCGGTAGCCAGCGTCCAGAACCAGACTTTTTCACCGCCATTAAATCTTCCAGCAGATGGATGTTTGTCACCGACCATGCCACCAAAATCTTTGAACCACTGAATGTCCACTTTGGTGAAAAAGTTGTCTTTAAACCACTTAATCAAAATGATAAATAAGGCCACCATAAACACTGGCCCCAACACATTGTGAATCCATTTGGCGGCCGTGGCATAAGCCGAAAAACCGGGATAACCCAAAATGGGGATCAACACAATACGGCCATACAATAAACTCAAACCGGTTATGGCGAGCAGGATAAACAACGTAGCCGTTGTCCAGTGCAAACGGCGTTCATTTAACGTCCAACGCTCGACGGTTTCACCACTACGCGGGTGATTAATTTTTACCTGACCACGCCAGAGATAAAATGCAGCAATCGCAATAATGGTAAAGCTAAGCAACCAACTACCATAGGTTGCCATGGGGCCGTTACGTAATTGCCGCCAGTTCTGCCCGGCCCCCTGGATCAATTCATTGGCTTCCTGGCCTTTAACGGTGCTGATACCCTCTGCATTCTGACGTGCCTGACGCCAGGTATCAGAACGGGGATTAGTTTCTTCTGCAACCGTATCGGCGTCTGTCATGCTGACATAAAAGTAACCACTCAGCGGCATCAGAACAATAGCCAGGAGAATCATCATCATGGCGATGATCGATTTACGTTTACGATTGGCAACAGCAGCGTTAGCAGACATGCAGACTCCGGTTAACGATCCGTTTGAACCTGATTAAAGCGCTGCTTAAGCACGTCAGCACGTTTTTCAGCAGACATCGCGTGTTCGTCTTCGCTGCCCTTATAGACACCCGCTTCATGCAATGTGACATCGGTGTCTTCATAGCAGGCACTGAGTAGTAAGGCTGCAAACATCAGGCTTAACAGTTTCATCATTAATCCTTGTAAGCAGTATCCCAGCCCCAGGTATCCGGACGGCCACCACGACGAACTACCCGGCTGCGGAATAAATCAGCAACGATATCGCCATCACCGGCCAGCAAAGCTTTGGTTGAACACATTTCTGCGCACAATGGCAATTTGCCTTCAGCTAGACGATTACGACCATATTTTTCGACTTCAAGAGCAGAGTGATCTTCTTCAGGACCGCCAGCACAAAAAGTACATTTATCCATTTTGCCGCGAGCCCCAAAAGCGCCTTCCTGCGGATATTGTGGTGCACCAAACGGGCAAGCATAAAAACAGTAACCACAGCCAATGCAAATATCTTTATCGTGCAGTACCACACCATCATCAGTGGTGTAGAAACAGTCAACTGGGCAGACCGCTGCGCATGGCGCATCTGAGCAATGCATACAGGCAACTGAAATCGATTTTTCACCGGGAATACCATCATCAATGGTCACCACACGGCGGCGATTAATCCCCCACGGCACTTCATGTTCATTTTTACAGGCAGTAACACAGGCGTTGCATTCGATGCAGCGCTCAGCGTCACAGAGAAACTTCATTCTTGCCATTATTCAGAATCCTCTTGTGTTCAGGCTGCGCGGACGCGGCATAAAGAAACTTTAGTTTCCTGCATCATCGTTACCGAATCATAACCATAGGTATAGACAACATTACAGGACTCACCGAGAACATATGGATCGGTGCCTTCCGGGTATTTGTCACGCAGACTCTCACCCTGATAATGCCCACCAAAGTGGAATGGCATAAACACTACACCACGTTCAACACGCTCAGTGACCATTGCCATAACTTTGATTGAACCGCCTTCAGGGCCATCAACCCAGACCTGTTCACCATTTTTAATACCGTTATCATTGGCATCAGCCGGATTGATTTCGATAAACATGTCCTGTTGTAATTCAGCCAGCCATGGATTAGAGCGGGTTTCATCACCCCCGCCTTCATATTCCACCAAACGGCCGCTGGTCATAATCAACGGGAAATCTTTACTGAAATCCTGCGCCTGTATAGAGCCATATCGGGTCGGCAAACGATAGAAGCTTCGACGGTCTTCATAAGTTGGGTATTTTTCGACCAGGTCGCGGCGGTTGGTATACAACGGTTCACGGTGTATCGGTACCGGATCCGGGAACTGCCAGACTACGGCACGGGCTTTGGCGTTACCAGCCGGAGATAAACCATGTTTAATGGCGACCCGCTGGATACCACCGGAAAGATCCGTTTTCCAGTTTTTACCTTCGGCTTCCAGTTTCTCTGACGCTGTTAAGTCATCCCACCAGCCCAATTCTTTAAGCATTTGGGCACTGACTTCAGGATAACCGTCTTCAATGTCCGAATCAGCCGACCAGGAACCTTCAGCCAACAAATTTTCGCCATTATGCTCAAGACCAAACCGCGCTCGGAAAGCACCGCCGCCCTCAGCAACAGGCACTGAAGTGTCATACATGATATGAGTGCCCGGATGTTTCATTTCACCGGTACCCCAACATGGCCACGGCAAACCGTAAAACTCGCCGTCACAAGGGCCGCCCTGGGCTCGCAATGTGGTTTTATCAAAGGTATGCAGGTTTTCAACTTGCAGCTTCATTCGTTCTGGCGTCTGGCCGGTATAACCCACCGCCCACATACCACGATTGTATTCACGGGTAATATCTTCGATGACCGGCTCTTCACCATTGACCTGAATGTTTTTGCACAACTCTTTTTCAAAGCCAAATTTCTTGGCAAATTTGTACATGATGATGTGATCTGGCTGTGATTCAAACAGCGGATCCATCACTTTAAAGCGCCACTGTACGGAACGGTTTGAGGACGTCACAGAGCCCTGCGTTTCAAACTGTGTGGTGGCCGGTAATAAGTAAACTCCATCTGTGCGGTCATTCATGACGGCAGAAACGGTCGGAAATGGATCGACAATGACCAGCATATCCAGTTTTTCCATTGCCTTTTTCATTTCCGGGCCACGGGTTTGACTGTTTGGGGCATGCCCCCATAACACCATTGCTTTAATGACATCGTTTTGATCGATGTTGTCTTTGTCCTCTAAGACACCGTCAATCCAGCGAGACACGGTAATGCCGTTGGTGTACATCGGGCTGAGTTTTTTGCCATCAATCTCTTCGTAAGTACGCTGGTCAAAGCGGCTTTTGATCCAATCCAGATCGATATCCCAAACCCGCGCCCAGTGTTGCCATGCTTCTTCAGCAAGACCGTAATAACCAGGCAGACTGTTGGAAACCACACCAAAATCAGTTGCGCCCTGGACATTGTCATGACCACGGAAAATATTGGTACCACCACCCGAGACGCCCATATTGCCCAGCGCTAGCTGTAAAATACACAAGGCACGGGTATTACTGTTACCGATAGTGTGCTGCGTTATCCCCATACACCAGATAACGGTACCCGGCCGGTGTTCAGCCATCGTTTTCGCCGCCTGATAAACATCCGCTTCTTTTGCACCGCAGGCGTTTTCAACTTTCTCCGGCGTCCAATTAGCCACCTCAGCACGGATTTCATCCATACCGTAAACGCGCTGTTCGATAAAGCTTTTATCTTCCCAGCCATTCTGGAAAATATGCCAGAGCATACCCCAGATAAACGGAATATCACTGCCGCTACGAATGCGAATGTATTGATCAGCATGGGCAGCCGTGCGGGTGAAGCGAGGATCGACAACAATAATCGGCGCGCCGCGTTCTTTACCACGGAAAATATGCTGCAGCGATACCGGATGCGCTTCGGCCGGATTAGCACCAATAATAAAAATGGCTTTTGAATTGTGGATATCGTTGTAGGAGTTAGTCATCGCACCATAACCCCAGGTATTGGCTACCCCGGCAACCGTGGTCGAGTGACAGATACGCGCCTGGTGATCAACGTTGTTGCTGCCCCACAGCGCAGCAAATTTACGGAATAAATAGGCCTGTTCATTGCTGAATTTGGCGCTTCCCAACCAGTAAACGGAATCGGGACCGGCTGCTTCCCGGATATCGAGCATTTTCTGGCCGATTTCTTCAATGGCTGCTTCCCAGCTCATTCGCTGCCATTCGCCATTCACTTTTTTCATCGGATATTTCAGGCGTTTGTCACCATGGCCATGCTCCCGTACCGAAGCGCCTTTCGCACAATGTGACCCTAGATTGAATGGGTGTTCGAAACTTGGCTCCTGACCGATCCAAACACCATTCTGTACTTCAGCAACCACACCACAGCCGACACTGCAATGTGTGCAAACACTGTTAACTTTTTTGATCTCGCCTTCATCGTAAGTCTGCTGGCGACTATCCGCGGCTTCGGCTTTTTCGATCATTGCAGTGGGTAGCAGACTCATAAAAGCAGCACCACCGGCCGCAATTCCTGAGCCTTTAAGAAATGTCCGGCGATTAATGCCCGATGGCCGGCTGATAATAGCGGCAGGATCTCGTTTGATTAATTTCATGGCGGCGATCTTTTAAAAATCTGCGGTTTTGTAGAAAGTATCTACATGCTGAGTGTGTTGATAGCCTTTGGAAGCTTGCGGTTCCACAATCGTTTGCTCAGGCTGTTTGGCAGGTTTTGCCTGGACGGCTCGGCTACTCAGGGCAAATGCTGCAGAACCACCAGCGAGCGCCGTTAAGGTTTGCAAAAATTGTCTGCGCGATGATGAAGACTGCTTACTCATGAGGCTCTCCGGATCAAATTACAGCAAATAGCGACAGATGCTACGCGTCATTGCGACAACTGAATATATATAAATTATCCCGCATAAAGCCTTTTCCGGCAAGGTAGAATCGGTCTTTAATCGGCTGAAAATCGCTGTATTTCATCGCTAAAAAACTGTTGACCAAACACGGCTACGGCCATGTAAAAATCAGCGCTGGGTGCTTTTTGCAAATCGGCAAAAAAACGCAGTAACCATTGACCCATATGTTGGTTAAAGAATTGTTCGGCGGTGACGACCGGTGTCCCATTTGCGGTCAGAATCAGTCGCATCACATCACACAAAGCAGCGACATGATCTTCGGGTTCTTTTTTATCAACCTGGCGGACAAGTCCCAGCTTGCCGAGATCGGCACGCAAATCGGCTAATGGTTTTTCATTCAAAAATCCGGTTTTATAATAGGACGCGTAAGGAATGACCTCACCCCGCGTCAGACCAATAAACAAATGATGATATTCACGTGACTGTTGATCGGCACTGGTATTTTTTGCGGCTGCAATGAGTTGCTGCCAGGCCATTCCCATTGCGGCATCTGGCGATTCAACCTGTAAGGCAGCAATATTACCAAGCAAGTCAGCATCGGCAGGCCTTGCCAATAAAACCGCCAGCAAAGCGTAAATTTGCCCGCGCCACTGGCCGGATGCTTGTTGATCGTCTTGCATATTTATCCCCGACGAAACTGCGCTTTGACGCGGCAGTCCTCACACATTTTTAAATGATCAAGCCGGCCATCCTGAAACATCGGATGATCTTTAAGCTTGGCAGTAATAGTGTCGATCATTTTTTGCGTGGCGAATGGTTTTTGACAATTGATGCAATGAAATACCGGCTCTTCATGCAATAACCGTTTTTGCCGGGCCGCTTCGCGGTCAAATAAATACCGTGGGGCAAGGCTAATCACGTTTTCCGGACAGGCGGTCTCACACATGCCACATTGCACACACAGATCTTCAATAAAATTCAGTTGAGGCTTATCAACACCATCGACCAGCGCACCTACAGGACAAACCGACACACAAGACATACAAAGCGTGCAGCCCTTGGCATCAACTTTTATCTCACCAAATGGTGCCGTGTCGGTAAGTTGCAGTTCGGCAACCGGCGAGGGTGCCTGCTGATGCAAATGGGTTAATGCCAGATGGCTGACCCGTCGTTTTTCATCCAGACCGGCAAAGTTGGCTGTGGTTTCTAGATTAACTTTTGGCTGCTGGCTTAAATGCGTTTTTAACGCCGCTAGTCGCTGGCCATGAAACCAGCTTATCGACGCTGGATAACCCAGACCGCTGATCAGATCATTGGCGAGACCGATTTGCTGTTGTAACGCCTGCCAGTCATGGTCGCTATGGCTGCCGGCATCCCAGACAGTAATATTATTAACGCCATAAGCCAGCGCCGCTAGCCAGAATGGCAGACCCAAAGCACCTATTTCTTCGATCGAAAACGGAATAACTGTTGCTGGTAACTGTTCAGCATAAACCGCCAGTAATTGTTCACCTTGCAAAGTATCGTGAATCAGTAATTGGGCCGGTTTCGTTTCCAGCGTCACATACTGCTTGAGCATGTCACGCAGCCGATCCAGACTTTGATCCAGGGTGGGCACCGCATAACTGATAGCGCCTGATGGGCAAACAGCCGTACAACTGCCACAGCCCTGACAAAGATTGGGATTCACCTGAATGCGTTCACCAACAGATTGAATCGCATCTGCAGGACAGGCATCAAGACATTGTGTACAGGCCGTAATGCCTCGTCGCTGGTGGGCACAGATTGACGCTTTGTAATTAAAATATTTCGGCTTATCAAAAACACCGACCAGCTCCGGCAACTGCTGTAATGCTTCGGCTAAGGCCTGTTGATTTTCACCAGGGGCAAAATAACCAATCGGTGGCACGGTAACGGACAGTAACGGTTCGCTGTTTAAATCCAACAACAGATCATATTTTTGCTTTACGCCAGCAATAACAACGCTAAAATCACCCAGCCAGCCTTTTAATTCGCTGAGTTCGCCTTTTAAACGGGTAACGGTTTGCCCGGTCGTTAATTCGCCGCGGTCAGTAACCAAGACCTCAATGGTTACCCCCTGACAATGACTGGCAACAGCATTGATTTTTTCAGCCGGCCCGACAATTAACAGGCGTCCGGCAGACTCATAGCTGACCCATTCTTCAGGTTCAAAAGCCTTGTCACCGGCTTCAATAACGGCGTTATGCAAGTTTGTTGTCCTCAGTGTCTGATATGTCGGGTTTCGTTGTTGGGTGTTTATCGGGATCGGCTTGTGCAGACGCCGCTAACTGCTCGGCCTGTTTTTCCAAAAGACGGTGCATTTCGTGGGTGACCACGTCACCCAGTTTGGCAAAGTTGTGATAATTGTAATCACGCTCGTATTCATCGAGCCCATCAGGTTGACCAATACCAGGTTTTTGAAAAATATCACGCAGTGCCTGACGACGGCTGGTCTTGTCTAGTTCCGGATCTTGCCAGGCAGGTCGCGCTGAAGCGCCGGTTTCCTGTGAGGTCGCCTCTGGTTGTTCGACCGGTGTCTCTGATGAAGCCGGTTCAACCA
>JAWWAG010000011.1:0-28194 GCA_033721795.1 Methylophaga sp.
ATGGTTTTTTCTATCCTGTGACTTTATTAACCGACGTGACGCCCACCATGTGCGCATTTCGTGAAGAGACATTTGGGCCGGTAATGGTGATTATCCGGGCCGATGATGTTGATCATGCTTTGGAAATGGCGAATGACACCGAATATGGTCTTGGCGCCGGGATTTGGACAGAAAATCCTGAACTGGCTAAATCGCTGGCGATGCAAATTGAATCGGGCCAGGTGGCGATAAACGGTATTGTTAAAACGGATCCCCGTTTGCCCAGTGGCGGCATCAAAGGCTCGGGTTACGGCCGTGAACTGGGTCCACATGGCATAAAAGAATTTGTAAATGCCAAGCAGATTTGGATTAAATAAGAAAATTTATTCAAACCATAAAAAAAGCCCTCCCGGGCTTTTTTTATGGTTGTTTAGTGAGCATTTCAGTCAATGCAGTCGCTAAGTCATCAAGATTGTTACCCAGTGCGCGAACCATGGCCGGATAGCCGGGCTCCTGAAGTTTGGTTTGCAGATGAAAGTTATGCAAATCAAGTAGTTCACCTTCAGCATTGTGTAATTGCCATTGACCGGTTGTCATCGCCAGTCCGTCATAGTGGCCATGAAAGGCATCAATTATCAAAGATAATCGTAAATCCGCAGCCGTTTGTGGTCCGACTACGGTAAAGGGTTGCATACGTTGATTCAGGCGGTGACGCAAAGCCCGGTTGATTTGCTGGCGGAGATCGTCAGCCCAAAGATGATTTTTGGCTTGATTGAGCGTGATGTCGTCAAGTTGCAGTACCAGACCACCCCCAGTGAGAAAATCCGCCAGCTGCACATTACTTATCTGCAACATACTGGCGGAAGGTTCGCTGGTGCGTTGTGTTAACTCAGCTTCCGGCAAAAAATAACGATGACTCTCAATTTGTTGTTTGCCGCAGCCGCTCACTAAAACGATAAATAACGCTGCAAAATAGGTTTTGAAATTCATCATGAGCGCACCTGCAATTATGGTTGGGCCGCTGGCGGGACCGGATCGTTTTCCGGCGCGGCATTAAAAATCAGTGCATTAGGTTGTTCACTGAGTGTACGTGCAATCGGCTGCAAATCCCGGATGAGTTTTTCCAGACTTTGTAACGTGCGGTTTAATTCCTGATAAGCCGGTGACTTCGGTGACAAGCCTTCAATGGCTCCACGCAATTCGACCAAAGTTTGATTAATATTAGCCGGTACGTTTTGTGTTTGCGGATCATTAACCAGCATATTCACACTTCGGGTCAGATCACGAATTTCTCGCAACAGCGTTTCTGATTGCTGCATATTGTTATCCATGCCCTGCAGAATCGGTTCAACCTCCAGGGCATTGAACTTATCGAGCAGATTTGAAACTTTTAACTCAATTTGGGCCAGGCCAGTTGGTGTCGTTGGGATCACAGGCCTATCTTCAAAGGTTTTCTTAACATAGTCGTCAGTTTGATCCCGCTGGAAATTTAAGTCGACAAACAAAGCGCCTGTCAGCAAATTGCCAGACTTTAAAGTAGCACGCAGACCGTTACCGATCATGGTTTCGATGCGCTCACGCCATTCGTTGAGATCGATCGTTTTCTGACCACCAAGACGCTGCGGCTCCATTCGTATCAGTACGGGGATCGCGAAGCTTTCACGACTAGGCCGTTCGGGTGAGGTAAAACGCCAGGGTACTCTCCGTACCGTGCCAACACGAATGCCACGAAACTCCACTGGCGCGCCTTCAGAAAGACCGCGAACAGTGTCTTCGACCAGTAGCACATATTCCAGATAATCACTGTAAATACCTTGACGGGCACTTTCTTCATCCGGAAAAAGTTGATAGATACGATCGCCATTAGCCCCGTCGGTTGCGTTGGTCGCCGGTAACTCTGCAAGGTCACCAAAGGTTACGCCACCGCTGATTAATGCTTCCAGGGAGGCAATATTGACTTCAATGCCCGAGGAGCTAAGCTCTAAATTAACCCCTTTTGCGGACCAGAAGCGGGTACTATGGTTAATCAGTACGTCGTAAGGACTTTCAATGAATAATTGATGATTAACCTGTCGGGTATTTTTATCAAATTCGGCGGTTTCTACCCTGCCAACGGAGTAGCCCTGATAGGTGACCGGATCACCCGTACGTAATGAATTACCCATTTGGCTCACTAATTTTATCCGAACACCTTTGGCACCATCCAGCGCCACTGGCGGTTGATCCAGTACCGAAAATTTACGTTGCTGTTGTTCTGATTCACCTGGCTGCAATTGAATATAGGCACCAGACAGCACAGTGCCAAAACCACTGATGCCCTCGCGGCTGATACGAGGTTTGACCACCCAGAAACGGGTATCTTCAACCAAAATTTCTTCGGCATCATGATTGATGCGCGCCATGATCAGTGCCTGACTTAAATCGTCGGACAGTCTGACTTCTTCTACCAGTCCAATATCGACATTCCGGGTTTTTATTTTGGTTTTACCGGCTTCGATACCCTCGGCATTAGACATGGTCAGCGTTATCAACGGGCCGGTGTTGCGATAATTTTCGACAATCAGCCAGACGCCAATCAGCACTGCGACCACGGGGATAATCCATATTGGCGAAAGCCGCGAAGCTTTGACAGGTTTGGCGCGGTGCAAATCGGTCTGTTGTGGTTTTTCGGCTGAACCGGTATCACTCATGCAGAGCATCCTTAATGGTTGTAGACGAAGTATCGGCAGGTTTATCCCAAATCAAACGCGGGTCAAAACTAATGGCTGCGAGCATCGTTAATATTACCACTGAGGCAAATGCCAGGGCGGCCGGTCCCGGATTAATCGATAACAAACTGCCCGCGCGGATAAGCGCCACTAAAACCGCCACTACAAATACGTCAACCATCGACCAGCGGCCGATAAATTCGGTAATGCGATACAGGCGTACGCGGCTGCGATGGCTGATTTCACTACTTTTACCAATACGCAAACACAACCAACCAAGTGCCAGAATTTTGCCGATTGGTACAATGATACTGGCGACAAAAATCACCATCGCAATAGGCCAGGATCCGGCATTGATCAATTCAATCACGCCACCAATGATGGTTTTAGGCTGCGTGTTTCCCAGCCGGGTGCTATACATGATCGGGTAAACATTGGCTGGAATATACATCACGCTGGCAGCCAGCAAAAATGCCCAGGTTCGCTGCACACTGCGCGTTAAACGCCGCTGTAAAATCTCCCCACAACGTTCGCAGTAACCTTTGCCAGACTTGGGTAAATGCTGCAATAAGCCACAGGTTTTACAACTGGTTAAATGCTGTGAAGCAGCAGTTTGTCCGGTTTGACTGGCTTCGGGTGCCTGTGGTTCACCAGCAATAGCAAACCATATCCAGTCATCATCCAGCGAACGCATGGTTAACAGTAGCAAAATGGCAAAACTGCAAAATGCCCAAAAGCCGATCCCTAATGTAACATCTGCATTTCCAGAAACCTTAAACAGACTGACCAGCGCGCCTATAATAAAAACATCGGCCATCATCCAAGGGTGTAAATGTTTTAAAGATCGGGCAATAGTCCGGCTGAAACGGAGTGGTTCACCACGCAACAAACCTGTTTGCAGCCAGATCACGCCGAACAAATAGAGAGCTGGCAAGATAACAATGGTCAACGCTACCAGAATAGCGATGAGCGGTTGGTCAAAACTGAGTAATTGCGTCGCTGTCTGGCTCAGTTCAATTTGTTTGCCAATGCCAAAGAAAGTAAAGCTGACAAATGGAAAGCTTACCGCCAAAGCCAGCGCCAACAAGGCACTTATCGCCAATGCCATACTACGTTGCACTGGCCGGAAATGGCGTTTAACAAGGGTATGATTACAGCGTGGACAAACTGCAATTTCTCCGGGACGCAGTGCCGGTAAAGCCAACACCCAGTCACATTCCTGACAGGCACGCAAGCGCCGCCGGCTGGTTCGTGATTCGGGTGAACCCGATTCAATATCTTCGATAGTGGATTTGGTTTGCTGATCGTGCAAAGCAATGTCCCTGGTGAATAACTCAATGAATTATAGCGTGGTAATGCCTCGGTTTCTGCGACGTTACTTGCGCTTTTGCTCAATCAAGCGGCAACAAAGTGACCTTAATCGCAGCGCTTGTTATATCAATTTGTGAGGTGATTCCTCACAATCGTAATTAAAGGTGTCGGCCCAAAAATTATGCAGCCACAACCGGCAAAGCTTCATTTAAACCAATGCATCTTCGATAAATAAGTCGCCCTGATATAGTGCGATAATGTGATTGATGGTGTTGTCGTGTGTCAGACAATGGAGGATGTAATGTGCCACATCGGCGCGGCTGATAAAACGTTGTGTCTTATCTTCAGGTCTTTGTATGCTGATTTTGCCGGTGGCAGGTTCATCAGTGAGTTTACCGGGCCGCAAAATAGTAAACGGCAAGCCGCTCCCCAATAAGTACTGATCAGCAAAATGTTTGCAAACGTTATAGTGTTTAATACCCGAGTTTCCATTTTCGGGATCGCCGGCATGCTGGGCGCTGACCATAATAAATTGTGTCACTTTATGTTTAACGGCCATTTCCACCGCTTTACAGGCACCCCATAAATCCACCAGAATCGTTTTATCAGCACCGGTTTTGCCGCCGCTACCAGCCGTAAATACGACTTTGTCACAATCCTGAAAGGCTTCATCCGATAAGGGTTGTTCCAGATCACCGATGCTTACTTCAACACCTAACTTTTGGAAATAATCAGCTTGCTCAGGTTTGCGGATCATTGCCCTTACAGACTGCTGTCTTTCAACCATCAACGATACTAATAATTTACCTATTTGTCCGTTGGCACCGATAACCAATGTTTTTGCCATTTTTATCTCCTCTTTTTGCATAGCGCGTTGCCGGACATTTCAGGACGAACTCAGACAGATAAATCCAAACCCATTATTAAATTTAATAATAGCGCGTAAAGGCTGGTTCAGCTTACTCAGGCTGTTTCAGTATATTTCCCTGCCAGGGCGATTTGGCCTTGTGCCAAGAGCCAGCCAAACAACATAAATACCAGCATACCAATTAAAATGGCGATAAAACTGATGCCATCATCGATCAAAAAACCCAGAATTGCTGGTGCCACGCCGGTAGAAAATACCATCAAAGCCGATTTAACACTGCGCACCCGACCCAGATGCTGTCGTCCCCAAAGAACCACCAATAAACTATCGACCACGGGAGATGACATGCCCAGCGAAATCCCTGCGCCAATCATTAAAATCAAAACCCCGGCACTGCCACCAACGATAACCGCCGCGATGATTGCTAACGCAAACGGTAATAAGTAGACCCGTGCCAACAGTGACACACCCCATTCATCCACCCAGCGGCCGCCCATTAGAGATCCCGGAAAGCGTGCCAGTCCCATTGCCATTAAACCCAGCGCATAAGCGGTCGTCGTGGCATTTAAATCACCGGTCATTTGTGCCTGATAAATAAAAATCCCGGTCAACGTGACCGGTAAGGCCATAGTCAATGGAATGATCTGCCAAAATCGCCATTCTCTCAGGGGATTGGGTCCCTGAATTTTATTACCGCTGGCATCACGTTGAATGACGGGGGCAGCCGGCCACGGCGAAAAGGTAAATAACAAAAGCCACATTATGGCGATCAATATCGTCACAGCCCACCAGATTTGTTGCCAGCTCAGCCAGCCAATCAATATAGCTAATAACGGCGGCAATAAAATTTCACCAAATGGCATACCGAGACTGACCACACCGAGTGCCCGGCCACGATTAACGGTAAATTCACGGCCAGCCAGCGTACTGCCAAAATGGGTCATTAATCCCTGGCCACATAAGCGCACTAAACCCAGCCCGATGATCGCGGTAATGAGCCAGGGTGATAGGGTCAGCAAGGCAACGCCAGTCAGTAAAGCGGTTAACACCAGAAGTGCATAACGGCGCGGCGCAATCCAATCCAGCTTGGCACCAAAATGCATGACCAGAAAGCCGCTGACCATGGTGATGGCAGCATAGACGGTGCCGAACTCACCGGCTGATAAATTCAGACTTTGGGCGATATCCTGCTGAAACAGACCGATAAAAAAACTCTGTCCCAGATTACCACTGAACAGCGCAATAAAACTGATGGCCAGCAGCCCGAAATGCGTGCGGATCAGCGTGAAATAGCCAATTTTTGAATCGTTATCCATGAATTTCCCTGGGTTTTTTAATAAACGTTAACGGCGCTTGAATAACCGTGGATTGCTGCTAATAAACCCTCGGATCATTCGCTCCAGAAAGGAGTCTTCATCTGTGGTTTTGAGATAACCATAACCAAGAATACTTATGACGAGTGCGCCAACAGCATCAACAATCAAATCCCACATGGTATCAGTCAGGCCTGAATAGTCGCCAAACATCGGTTTTTGCATATTCATACCAAACAGCGAATCCATGGAAAACTCAAAAATCTCCCATAAAGCGCCCATTCCCAAAGCAAACAAAAATGCAAAAAAAGCAACAAATCCAGGTCGCATGTGCAAATCTATCCGGTCACTTTCATTTAGTACATACACCAGCAAAAAGCCGATAATGCCTAACAGAAAGCCCGAACTGGTATGCAGTACAATATCCCACCACCAGAATTTGGTGTAATAGCCATGTACCTCGCCAAGAAATACTGACGCAAATACAAAGCCGATGGTCAGCAATTGAAATTCGGTTGGAATACGCAGATGAAAATGCTTTGCCAATAACAACGGATATAAGCTGATAATAATGATACCGGTGATAATCACCACATTCAGCCATTGTTCTTCCCAGATAGCCCCCGCCCATCCCAGTACTAAAATCCCTTGTAAAATCAGTGTTACCCGTTTGTAAAAAGATTCATCAGCCATCATGAACTCCCAAAATACGTCAGCAACTCGCACGTCATACTGTGGTCATTAAGTCTATCCTAGCAATTAAGGACACCAACAAGTGCTTCGTTATTTATTGTTATGTCTCGCCTTACTGGTTTTGCCTGTGCAGGCTGCGGATCTGAGTAAATTGGCAAATCCCGGACATGCTTTATTGCTCAGACATGCCCTGGCGCCGGGTGTTGGTGACCCGTCTGGCTTTCAGTTAGCAGATTGTGCAACGCAGCGAAATCTATCAACACAAGGACGTCAGCAAGCCCGGCAAATTGGTGACACATTACGGGCAGCGGGTATTAAAAATGCAACGGTATACAGCAGTCAGTGGTGTCGATGTCTTGAAACAGCTGAATTACTGGGTTTTGGCGAACCGCAAACACTGCCGGCCATAAATTCTTTTTTTCAATCAACAGATCCTGATGCAAAAACAAAAGCAACCAAAGCGTTTCGACAACATTTGTTTGCAGAACGCGATCAAGTGTCAAGAATTTATATCACCCATCAAGTGAATTTATCGGCTTTGCTCGGTGGCTTTGCCGCTTCAGGATCGGGTTATCTGGTCAGCATCAATGAACAGGGCGAAGTGGAAATTATCAATGAATTTTCAATAGATTAGCCGTTGAAAATTTGCCGTCGGTTTGAAGCCTTTGACCTGAATTTGTATACTGCTTGCGGACAATTGTTCTGCACGACCCAGCCCAAACATAAAAACTAACGGAGAGTTTTGTGCACATAAATGCCTTCAACCGGACTGCTAAGCCGGTATTTTTTGCTGTTTTAATCACCTTCTTTTTTGCCTTGACTTCGATAGTTCAGGCAGGACAAACCGCAGTGACGGCTCCAGATAGCTCAGAAAGTAAACCTTCATACGAAACACTGGCTGATGTACTGGAAAATCCTGAATCCCGGCAACAATTGATTGATGAACTTCGGTCAATGTCCGGAAAAACAGATACTGAAGACAGCGACGCTGGACCGGATGCCGTCGCTGAGGAAGGCAGTTCATTTGCAGGACAAATCGCTGATAAAACCCAGCAAGTCGCTCAAGATCTGGTCGCAACCATCAGTAACAGTTTTGAAGCGGTCAGCAACATTGGTTCGACAGAAAGTCAGCGAGACTGGTCACAATTACTGACTGATTTACTGAATTTACTGGTCGTTATTGCTGCAACTATCGGGGTTTTCTGGCTGGCACGGCGCATTGCCTGCAAGCTATTCACCAAGGCCAATAACTGGGCGGATGCTGATGCCCGCAACCCGCTGATTCGCCGTGGTTTGGCAATAACAGCGTCTGTATTTCTGGATTTATTAGTCGTAGCACTGGCTTGGGTAGCCGGTTATGCAGTGGCATTATTTGCCATTGGCGACGGTGGGGAAATGCAGTTAATTGAGTCTTTATTTCTCAATGCCTTTTTGATGATTGAGATTTTCAAAGTTGTATTGCGCACTGTGTTCTCAGTGAAAGATGCCGCACTGCGACCTTTACCGATGAATGATGATACGGCGATTTATTGGCATAGCTGGTTGAACCGACTGACCAACTTCATCGGTTACGGCGTGCTGCTAATGGTCCCGCTGATCAGTAATTTATTTTCATCGGCGGTCGCACAGCTGTTGAACGTGCTGATTGTCTTGTTTGCTTTTGTTTATGCGCTGCTGACCATTTTGCATAACCGTGTGCAGGTGCGTGAACAATTACAAACGCTGGCATTGGCTACCAGCTTTAGTCTCAGCCGAGTTGGCCTAGGTATGCTGGCTCGTAGCTGGCACATTCTGGCGATTGTTTATTTTGCTGTGATGGCCGGTAGTTTGCTGTTGGAGCCAGAACAGGCTTTGCCATTGATGCTGATAGCCACGGTGCAAACTTTGGTGGCAATCGCGGTCGGCATGTTGCTGATGAACATTTTAGCCTGGTATTTAAACCGACCGCTGAAAGTCAGTAACAGTCTGCGCAGCCGCTTTCCAATGCTGGAATACCGGCTGAACGGGTTTGCACCCAAAGTTTTCCAAACCCTGCGCATTGTCATCCTGATTAGCGTTATTGCGGTTGTGTTGGATGCATGGCATATCTTTAATTTGCGTGAATGGCTGGCATCATCAGCCGGTCTTCATTTTATAGCAACATTGCTGACAGTCGGTGCCATTTTGCTGGCGGCAATGTTGATTTGGATCGGTGTGGCCAGCTGGATTGAGCATAGACTGAACCCGCAAAATGACGCTGATGCGCCAACGGCACGTGAAAAAACCTTGCTAACCATTTTCCGTAATGCCTCAGCAATTGCATTGATTATCATGACGGTAATGATTGTCTTGTCGGAAATTGGCATTAATATCGGACCATTGTTAGCCGGTGCCGGTGTACTGGGTCTGGCAATTGGTTTCGGGGCTCAGAAACTGGTGCAGGATGTTATTACCGGGGTATTTATCCAAATGGAAAATGCCATTAGTGTCGGTGATATTGTCACTGCTGGTAATATTACCGGTACCGCCGAGAAACTGACTATTCGCTCTTTGAGCCTGCGCGACTTGTCCGGTACGTTTCATATCATTCCGTTTTCGTCGGTTGATACGGTTTCTAACTTTATGCGTGAGTTTGCTTATCACGTGGGCGAGTATGGTGTCGCTTATCGTGAAGATACCGATGAAGTTATTGTTAAACTGCGTGAAGCCTTTGATGAATTAATGGCTGATGAGGATAATCGCAGCAAAATTCTCACCGATGAACTGGAAGTGCATGGTGTGACGGCATTGGCGGATAGTTCGGTCAATGTTCGGGTACGTATCAAAACCCTGCCAGGGACACAGTGGGGTATTGGCCGGGCTTATAACCGTCTCGTAAAACGGCATCTGGATGCTGCTGGCATTGAGATCCCATTCCCACATCTGACCCTGTATTTCGGTGAAGACAAAGAGGGTAAAGCGCCTGCTGCACCCTTACGGATTATTGATTCGCCGAAAACACGGACCGATGATGAGTCATCTTCGGAAAAAGATCCCCGTAGTAAAACCAACCCGAAAAAAAACGAAGACTTTGACGAAACTGACTAAGACTGTAGTCGGTAGAGAACTACTGTTTTCTGCCGGCTTTTTTTAACGCTGTTTACGTTGAATTAAATGCTGTAAATTTTGCTCGCCACGACAATCATTGCAATGATTCAGTGATTCACTGACCGCATCTTCCGCAGCCTCGTAATCCTGTTGCAAGTACAAGATAGCCGCGCGCATGATGGGCTGATTGGAATAATTCACTAACACGTCATCCAGTACCAGCTGCGTATTGGCATCGGCCTGAAAATAATGCAGATCGGTAACATCGCCTACCAAAGCTAAATCCATCGTCCGCGCCGCTTTTTCAGTTTCACCGGTTAGCGCGGTGGCCAGCGCATACCCAACTTTTGGCACAGCATTTTGCGGATTTTGCTGTCTTTGATAAGCAAAACTATCGAGTGCCTGATTGGTTTGATAATTACCCAATGCTGCCCAGGCATCAATATGTTGACCTGTTAAATTTTGGCTTGGCATCGGTGCAGTTCGGGTCATAGGTGCCGGTGAATAAGCCCGTGGTGACACACCATGGTAGTAAGTGCCTGAGTAAATGATTGGTGCGACAATGCCCAAACTGATGCCATTGTGATGATGACGGTATGGCGGCCGGTAATGATGCGGGTAGCCATCAAAGTGTGGATGCTGATGACCATAATGCGGCTTGTCGTGATCCGACTTGTGTTCTCCACTATGTCTAAAGCTGTTGTAGGTATGTGCCCGGTGCGATTTGTACTGGTGATTACCAAACGATTTATGACCATTGATACCAATGCCGGGTCGTTGATGATGCAACGAGGAGGAATTGCCAAAGCCACTGCAATTACTGCAGGTGCGCGGTTTCATGCTCAGATCAGCCAAAGACGGTAGCGGCAGCAACCATAAAAAACCGCTAAAAAACACGGGTAACAGGGTTAAAAAGGGGGCTTTCGAAACAGACATTGTCCTGGCCTCAATTGACGTCCGGTAGGCATATTGTGACCTCAAAAAATCACTGCTGTTCAAAATTTACCTGATTTAACTTTTTGTTTCTAAAGACAAGATTTGTCCGTCAGTCATCTGGCTTTTTGTTATCATGCGCGGCTAATTCTGATTTTAAAAGCACCTTATGTCTCAGCAGTCATTCAGCAAATTACCCTTACCCGACGCCCAAATTGAAGTACTTGATAGCCTTGGTTATACAACCATGACGCCGATTCAGGCACAGTCATTACCGGCTATTTTGCAGGGCAGGGATGTGATTGCCCGCGCCAAAACCGGCAGTGGTAAAACTGCTGCCTTTGGTATTGGTTTGTTGCATAACATCAAACCGCAATGGTTTGCTGCGCAGGCGCTTGTGCTGTGCCCCACCCGTGAGCTTGCCGATCAGGTTGGCAAAGAGATCCGCAAACTGGCGCGGTTTATCCCGAATCTGAAACTGGTCATGCTCTGCGGCGGTAAATCCATCGGCCCGCAAATCGGTTCCTTGGAAAAGGGGGCGCATATTATTGTTGGCACACCGGGACGTATTCAGGATCATCTGAAGAAAAACACCCTGAAACTCGATGGTCTCAATACGGTGGTGCTCGATGAAGCCGACCGCATGCTGGATATGGGTTTTATTGACGTGATGCAGGATATTCTCAGTCAAACGCCCAAGCAGCGTCAGACCTTATTGTTCTCGGCGACGTATCCGGACGGTATTGCCAAAATCAGCCGTCAATTTCAACGTGATCCGCTGACTGTGACTGTTGAAAGTGAACATCAGCCGGCGGTTATCGAACAGTTGTTTTATGAAGTTAAAAAACACGAGCGCAATAACACGCTGCGGGCGTTGTTTGAACATTACCGGCCGCGAACGGCGATTGTGTTTTGCCATACCAAAAAACAATGTGATGAAGTTGCCGACTGGCTGAACACGCAAAAAATCAGTGCCCAGGCGATTCATGGTGATTTAGAACAGCGTGACCGTGATGAAGTGCTGGTCTGTTTTGATAATCAAAGCTGTCCGGTACTGGTTGCCACCGATGTAGCGGCCCGTGGTCTGGATATTAAAGCCATTGATATGGTTGTGAATTACGAATTACCCCGTGATCCGGATGTCTATGTGCACCGTATTGGCCGGACCGGTCGGGCTGGTGAAACCGGTCTAGCCATGAGTTTGGCTGTTGAAGCCGATGCACCACGCATGGCGGCCATTGAGCGCTATTTAAAGCAGCCATGTCGTTGTGACGTGCCGGCATCGTTGGATCGCGATGCCAGTTATAGCTTGCCATCCGAGTGGGCCACCATTCAGATAGATGCAGGTCGTCGCCAAAAAATGCGCCCTGGCGATATTCTAGGTGCGTTAACCGGTGATGCGGGGCTGACTGGCAGCAGCATTGGCAAAATCAGTATTATGGATATGTCGAGTTATGTGGCAATTTCCAAATCCGCTCTGAGACAGGCGCTGGATTATTTAGCCCAGGGCAAAATCAAAAACCGCAGCGTGCGGGTACGCAAAATCCGTTAAGCAAAGCTTCTCAATAAGCGATTTTTGGTTAAAATTTGCTTATGTTTCTGAGGCAACGCGATGACTGAGACTGTCACTCAATTTAACGATGACCCCAGTGTTTATAAAACGCTGTTGGAATCGACAAAAGCCATTCCCTGGAAAATTGATTGGACGACGTTGCAGTTCACCTATATCGGGCCACAAATCGAGGCACTACTGGGCTGGAAGACGGAGAGCTGGATCAGTGTCGAGGATTGGGCCGCGCGTATGCATCCAGATGATCGGCAGTGGGTTGTTGATTTTTGTGTTGCACAGTCCAAAGCCGGCACCGACCATGAAGCTGATTATCGGGCCCTGACCAAGAACGGTGATTACGTCTGGATCCGTGATGTAGTGCATGTGGTGCGCAAAGAAAACGGCGATGTGGATTCACTGATTGGCTTTATGTTTGATATTAGTGAGCGCAAAGCCACCGAAGAAAAACTGCTTATTGTGCAAAAGGAATTGGAAGAGTTTTCTTACAAAGATGGTCTGACCGGTGTTGCTAACCGGCGTATGTTGGATAACGTGCTGGAAACCGAATGGCATTATGCCCAGCGTCATCAGCAGCCGTTATCAGTGATTTTGTTGGATATCGATTACTTCAAAGAATACAACGACAGCTATGGCCATTTGCAAGGTGATGAGTGCCTGATAAAAGTGGCGCAGTCACTGGCCGGAACGGCAACCCGGGCTAAAGATTTTTTCGGTCGTTTTGGCGGTGAAGAATTTTTGCTGGTACTACCGGAAACCGATGCGATCGCTGCCAGCAAAATCGCCGAGCGCTGTCGCCAGCATATTTTTAAATGCCAGATCCCACATCCGCAATCCAAAATAGGCAATGTACTGACTATCAGTCTTGGTGTTAATACCATTATCCCCAAACATAACGATACGCTGCAGGCTTTTATCAACAGTGTCGATCAGCTGCTTTATCAGGCAAAACAGGTGGGTCGTAATCAAATTCAATCGGGTTTCAGTCTTTAACAAACTCACCGGTTGCTGCGTCTTTAAGCAGAATTTGCAGATCGGCAGACGTTAACGCTAAGGCATAGCCCAAAACACCACTGCCGATAATTACCTCATCATAGTGATAGGTGCTTTGATCCACCATTACCTCGACTGCATCAGGCAAGGCTATCGGTGGCACTGCACCGACCACATAACCTGTTGCTTCCGATACTTCCGAAAACTCAGCCATACGCAGTTTTTTCTCACCCAGCTGTTTACGTAATACACCCCAATCGGCGCGGCCACCGCCGGCGACGGCCAGTAGCACAAATTTATCCGAGCCAGTTTTAAATAACAGACTGCGTACTACCGAATGCGGATCGCGGCCCTGACTGCTGAGCCATTCTTCCAAATTACGGATGGGTTTTTTGTCTTCACTCAAGGGAATTTCAATCACGGAATAAGCAATTTGTTTTTGTTTTAGTAACCCTGTGACCGGTGATTGCAGTTCAGACATGATGTTCCTCGGATAAATAAATCAGTACGTTAACGAATTAAAACTGGCGAAGCAAAAAAGTAGGTCGTTGTCGGCTGTCAATCAGTTGATGTTTGAGTAGCCAGTCGCGGGCATCCTCGGCATCTTTTTCAAACCAGGCTCTGGCGCTGCCCAGCCGGAAACTGTACCCCCAGCTATCCATATCCTCGAACATGCGTTTGTGACCGACACCGGACAGATGCCCACTGAGCAGAATTTGCAGATAACAAACGCCGTTTTCTTCGTCATAATCACCCTCGGCATCGGTGTCCAGTGCTGCCCGGCGTAATGGATCCATACAAATATAATGACCAGCTTCATGCAACGCTGAGTGCACCGGGGTATCGCCGCGAATGAATAATTGATTACCTTTCAGACCAGCTTCACGTTCGCCAAAAAAACTGCCGGGAATGGCCTCATGGTCTGCTATGACAACGATTTCAATCCCATAACGGCTAAGTAACTGTACCAGAACTGGTCGAATGGCTACCTCGCAATTCAGTACATTGGTCGGATCTTCAATCAGCTGATTCACGTCGCGCATCACCGATAATATGGTTAATGACCAGCCCCGCCAGCGTCAGACCAAAAATAGACGGCATATAACTGACGGTGCCATTGACTGCCCGGGCACGGCCACGACTGACTGGTTCCGGTGGCAAGGGCGGCAGCGGCGGTTCAAGTGAATAAACGGTTTGTACCCCACGGCCGACACCACGTTTACGCAGTTGGGAACGTAATTGTTTAGCCAGTTTACAGATTGAGGTATCCATTAAATCGCCGGTACGCACCTGCGTTGGATCCAGCTTGCCGCCGGCGCCCATACTGGCAAATACCGGTAATTTCATTCGCCATGCGGTTTCCAGCAGCGTTGATTTACTGCTCATGCTGTCAATGGCATCGATGATGACGTCATACCCGTTATCAAGGATCTGAGGAATGGTATCCGGCGTTAGAAATTCGCTAATAAGGGTGAGCTGACACTCCGGATTAATGTCGCGGATCCGCGCGGCCATGACGTCAGCTTTCAGTTCACCGACGGTCGATTTTAAGGCTACCAGTTGCCGGTTAAGATTAGACCCCGACACCACATCATGGTCAACCAGCGTTAATTTACCAACGCCCATACGTGCCAGTGCTTCGGCAGTAAAGGAGCCTACGCCGCCCATGCCGGCCAGAAACACATGACTGTTCCGCAGACGTTCGATGCCGGTATCGCCGATTAAAATATGGGTGCGTTCAAACAAGGGATTTGTGTGCGCCATTAATAACCTCAACTCGTGATGGTGTTATTTTCCGCTATTGGCCTATGGCTTGGCAAAAGCCACGGTTAACGGCGCGTTGAAAATTGCTTAACAGCTTTGATAAATTCATTAAGCAGCGTGGTTTCCTGCCGATAGCGTAGCCGACGGTACAGCCCGCTAATTTGCCTGATCTGCGCTTGTTGTTCTGGTAATCGGGCAGCAGCGCGCTGGGCAAAATCATGCGGGCCTTCATGCGCCTCGCGATGAATACCGCTTTGCGCCAGTTTCTGGCAAAAGCGCTGGTAATAACGCTGCACCGGATCGGCAATCGGTTTTTGCCAGAGCATCAACACAGCAATAACGCTAAATATTAGGCTAATCAGAATCGCCAGCCATAAGGCCATTTTCTGCCAGTCTGGTTGTTGCATACCGAGCATGCTGAGCAATGCCTTTTGTAATGCTGGCCCGTAACCAACTACCCAGATATCCCAGGCATTGTTCAGTGCGCCCCAGTTGTTTTTGACATCTTGCCAGAGCTTTTCCAAACCCAGATTGCCACCCAGGAAAGCCGGCGAACGACGCGCATCAGGCAATAAATCATTGATGCCCATTTCGACCCGATTGGGCGCTACCGCTGCCGTTGGGTCAACACGTTGCCATCCTTTATTTTGCAGCCAGACTTCTGTCCAGGCATGGGCATCACGCTGACGAATGACCATCACATCATCAACCGGATTGATTTCACCGCCCTGATAACCGGTCACAATCCGCGCTGGCACGCCGGCAGCACGCATCAGCACGGCAAAACTGGCGGCGTAATGCTCACAAAAGCCTTCCCGCGACTCAAATAGAAATTGATCGACGGTATCACCACTGAGCATGGGGGGCCGCAATGTGTAATAAAACGGTTGCTCGTTAAAATAATTCAATACCGTCTGCACATAATCGGCATCATCCTGACTGGCTTGTCGCATCTCCAGCGCCAGTTGTTTAGTACGAGGATGCTGATTCGCTGGAAGCTGCAGGGCCGCTTCGAGCAGCGGTTCATTTTCAGCATTAAACAAATACTGCGTATGTGAGGTCAGTTCAATCTGGCTGCGACTGCGCAGTTTACGTTCACTGGTGAGCAAACCATCCGCAGTAAAATTCGTCGCCATTGCTGAATGTTTGTCCGTTGGCATATCCAGTGCAAAAAGCCAGTTACGGTTATGCGCTTCCAATGTCATCGTATAGCGATAGGCTTCGCCAGTAACTGATAAGTTTGGACTGTAATCGTCAACAATATCACTATTCAATGGTCGCCAACCGGTGCCATCAGTTGTCCATAACACCGGACCACGCCAATATCGTTCGTTATTCTGCGGATAGCGGTCATCAGCAAACTCCACCCGAAAAGCAATGGCATCGGACTGAATAACTTCGCTGATCCGACCCATCAGCAGTTCATCAGACATACCGGTCGTGCCGGTACTTCGCGATGAACTCCCCAGAGTCATCCCATCGGGTAATTGTTCGCTGCCGGCATTGGCATCGGCAGGTAATCCCCAGATAGGGCCAGGAATTCGTGGAAATAATACAAATAACACCAGCATCAACGGCAAGGCTTGCAACACCATGGCACCGGCGAATTTCAGCCGGGCTTTGCTGCTTAGCACCGGGCTGTTGATCTGAATCAGTGACGCTGTCAGCATAATCACAACGCCGATCATCAAGCCAACGACCAGCATATGCTGGGTGAAGAAAAAATTGGTGGTGACCAGAAAAAAGCCCAGAAAACAGGCCATATAAAAATCGCGGTGATTGTTAATTTCAACCACTTTAAATGCCAGCATAATTGTCAGCAGTGCGACACCGGCATCACGACCAATCGTCAGGCCATAATGGGCAAACAACAAGACAATCGTCAGCACTGCACCAAGACTGTGCAGCCATTTCAGACTGCGTTTTTGGGCCGGTAACGGCCAGTGGCGCCAGTGATGCATTACCCGCCAGCCCATCGTCAACACAAATAAGCCCGCGACCCAAAGTGGCTGATAGATCAGATGCGGCAGGGCGCCAATACTCAGCGCCGCCATCAGCCAGAGAATAGCGTTTTGCGGTAGCGGTTTATTTGTCATATAACGCCAGTGCTTTTAAACATTGCTGTCGGTGTGCATCACCTAAGCCACTGGCAATTTGCAGGTTGGGTAAACTCAGACTATAACTGCGCCCGGCGGTCTCCGCCTGCAATATCCATTGGCATAATTGCGATAGTTTGTTTTCAATGCCGGGTAGTTCATCAACGGCTTGCCAGTCCAACGTCAGCTGACTGCCTTTGGGCTGTGAAAATTGCTTGCTGCGCATGACATCATCACGTGCCAGGGCTTTCCAGGCAATTTGGTGTCGGGCATCGCCGACACGATATTTCTGAAAACCGGCAAAGTCATCCTGTCCGGCTTTTTGTAATGGCTGTTGGTGAATACCGCTGCCACCATTATCAGGCAGCGGTAGCTGCCCGTGCGGCGTGGGATAAACCAGTGCCCGGCGGTTAATGTCGACAAAAAACCAGCAAAAAAATAAACCCAACGGAAACACACTGGATAAACGCAACCGGCCTAAATCCTGCCAGCCACGTTTGTCCGTCGGGATGGCGATTTGCACCAGTTGCGATTGTTGCCCTGGAATTTGCTCAGCTCGGGCCAGTATTTGATATTGCGAAAAGTTTTGTAGTGGATTCCAGCGACGTTTAGCGACATTCGGACAATAGGCAATATCGATAGCTGTTAAAGCATGATTGCGGGGATTATCAAGGTATATCGGTAACGTCAGCGGCTGTCCGGCAAACACCGGCTGTGGTTGAACCGGCCGGCAATCGACATAACGGGCATTGCGATAACTGTGATGCATCACCACATGACCAATGCCGACGAGCAAAAAACTCAATAAATGGCCGAGACTATTGTTGTAATTAATCGCCCCCAGCAACATCAGAAGAATCAATACTGCAAAGGCATAACCCGCACGGCTGGGCATGATATACACCCGCCTGCCACGGGTTGCCGTCAGCCGATGCCATTGTCTTTGTAGTACCGCTAACATGTTTAAGGAATGGCAACTTGCTGCAACAGATCGGTCGCCCAGTCTGCCGGCAGCGCATCACTCAGGGCCTGTAAACGATGACCCACCACGCTGGGTAATACGGTCTGCACATCCTCCGGCTCAACATAATCACGACCACTGACAAAGGCCCAGGCCTGCGCGGCATGCAATAAACCCAAACCTGCGCGGGGTGAAATACCGGTTAGAAATTGTCCTGACTGACGGGTATAGGCGAGCAGCGACTGAATGTAATCAACTAATGCATCACTGACGGTGACTTTTTTTACCTGCTGTTGCAAGGCGAGCAAATCCTGCGGCGTGATTACCGGCTTTAAAGCTTGCAACATTTGCCGGCGATCTTCACCCATCAGCAGCGCCCTTTCGGCAGCACTGTCGGGATAGCCCATTTCGATGCGCATTAAAAACCGGTCAAGCTGCGATTCCGGCAAGGAAAAAGTACCGATTTGATGGGTGGGATTCTGGGTGGCAATGACAAAAAACGGCGATTGCAAAGCAAAGGTTTCACCCTCAATGGTGACTTGTTGTTCTTCCATCGCTTCCAACAGGGCACTCTGGGTTCGTGGCGAGGCTCGGTTCACTTCATCTGCTAACAACAATTGGGTAAAAATCGGCCCGCGATGAAAGGTAAATTTTTGCTGTTCACGTTCGTAGATCGAAACGCCGAGAATATCGGCGGGCAACATATCACTGGTAAATTGTATCCGCTGAAAACTTAATCCCAATGTCGCTGCCAGTGTATGTGCCAGGGTGGTTTTACCGACGCCGGGCAGATCTTCAATCAGCAAGTGACCTCGCGCCAGCAAACAGCTCAGTGCCAGTTTGACCGGCCGGTGTTTGCCTAAAATAATTTCATTTATTTGATTGAGAATTTGTTTTGTGCTGCCGCCCTGCGCCATAAAAATTCCTGATTGCAGTAAAAGTATTAATAATGTGACCGGTAATGGATCTATTGGTTTTATTTCACAGTAGCTGCTATGAAATGCCAGTAATTTCAGCGATCAATTTAACTCTAACATTGCTGGCTAAATTGCGGCAGCCGATTCGTTCTTAAAAAGGAATTTTCAAACTCAGATTGCAAATAAACGGCGTACATTGGCACTGGTCTGGACAGCAATTTCAGTCATCGTTTCGCCACGTAATTCAGCAAGTTTTTCGGCGACCAATGGAATATATTCCGGTGAATTACGTTCTCCCTGATGACCACAAAATGGCATATCCGGCGCATCAGTTTCCAGCGCGATTTGAGATAATGGCAGTTCACTGAACAAGCCTTGCAGACGTTGTGCCCGTGGATAAGTCAGGGCACCGCCAATGCCGACCAAAAAACCTAAATCCCGGTATTGCCGAGCTTGCTGCATGCTGCCACTGAATGCATGGACGATGCCGCCTGTTAACGGGATTTGTCGCAGTAGTTTAAGCACGTCGTCGTGCGCTTTTCGAACATGCAGAATAACCGGCAGCTGATGTTTTTCCGCCAGTTTGAGTTGGCCTTCAAACAAGGCTAATTGCGCTTTTTTATCATATCCGGTCAGAAAAAAATCGAGACCAATTTCGCCAACGGCAATGGGTTGAAATTGTGTAATAGCAGCATCCAGTTGCGAAAGCGCATCTTCAGGATGCTGATCCATAAACATCGGGTGACAACCCAGCGCATAATACAAAAAAGGGGATTGCTGGCAGATTTTTACTAATTGTGGCCATCGATCGCAGGTCACCGCTGGCACGATAATATGGGTTAACCCAATTTGCTGACAATTGATGATGATCTGCTCACGGTCGGCATCAAAATCCGTAAAGTCGAGGTGGCAATGACTATCAATTAACGGCAACATGATTTAACCAAAACGTTTGGAGATAAACATGACTGATGCGGAAAAAAAGGCTGCCAGTCAGCCACATGAACGTTTCCTGTTTAATCTGGCGATTTTCCATTTTTTTGTACCGGCCATTTTGTTCGGCACAGAAAATCTGTGGTTAATTTTTACTATACCGCTTTTTGCTTCAACTGTGATCCTCGCCAGTATTGGATGGCAAGCAAAGCAATCAAATGATAAATCGGCACTGGTGCTGGCACACTGGCAGTTAGCCTGGCGGCGTAGTATTTACCTGCTGATTGTTTACGGTATTTCATTATTGATTTTCGGTATCGGCGTATTACTGACTATGGGCACCGCCAGTGGCAGTGATCAGTTTATTCAGCGGGCCGTGATTGGCTGGTTTGCGCTGGCACCATTATCGCTGGCATTGGTGGCGCTGCTGATTATGGAGGGCAGCGCACTCGTGCAATCAAGAAATGGGGTGATGCCGGCTGATATGAAACTTTAATCAGCTGCGATCAAACGCACTTTTGCAACGCCTTCTCCCCGCGGATCACTGGCTGCCTGTAGTGTGCCGGATTGTTTATCCATCACAATCAGCTGCATATTGCCAAACTGCCGGTCCAGTTGATTGATTTGATGACCGCGAGTTTCAAGTGATTTGATAAGCTGGTTATTGAAGCCAGGTGTTTCCAGACTGATTTGATCAGGCAAATACTGATGATGCATACGCGGCGCAGCGACAATTTCATCAGCATCCTGGCCATCGATGAAATGCAATACGCCCTGCAATACCATGGTGATTATACGACTGCCACCGGGCGTACCAATGATGAGCAGTTTTTCGTCATTTTCGACAAAGGTCGGCGTCATACTTGATAACGGTCGCTTGCCCGGCTCGATACTGTTTGCGGATTCACTGACCAATTCATAAGCATTGGGCGAACCGGCTTTAGCCGAAAAATCATCCATTTCATCATTGAGCAAAATGCCGGTACCGGGCACCATAAATCCTGAGCCAAACGGATAATTGATGCTTAGCGTCGCCGCGACTTTATTGCCATGTTGGTCGATAATCGAAAAATGGGTGGTGTCCCGACCTTTGCCCTGGAAAGCATCGTCACCGGCTTCACTGGACGAGGCTTGATTATCATCAATACTGGCAGCTAGCTGAGCAGCAAAATCTTTGTCAGTTAAATGCACCGGAATATCAATAAAATCACTATCGCCCAAATGCTCACTGCGTTCGTGATAGGCGCGGCGCATCACTTCAGCAAGATAATGCAGTTTCAGCGCGGGATCAGCATTCAAATAATTTAACGTGGCTAACTGATTGAGCATATTGAGCAGCAAAATACCGCCGCCGGACGGCAGGGCGGCGGTGGTGATTTGATAACCTTCAAACTCGCCGGTCAGGGGCATGCGATATTTTAATTTGTAATTCGCCAAATCTTCAGCCTGCCAGATGCCACCTGCCTGTTGTACGGCGTGAAGCATTTTTTCTGCCGTTTCACCCTGATAAAAACCATCCCGACCATTTGCAGCAATGCGCTCCAGCGTGTTGGCCAATTCCGGCTGAAAAATCAAAGTGCCGGTTTCAGGAATAACGCCATTGGGCATCAAAACTGATTTGGCTTCGCCGTTTAATTGATCACCACGAAACTCCAGCATTCGTTGGTATCTCGGTGTCACTGCAAAACCCTGGCGGGCAAGCGTTATCGCCGGTTTTAGGGTCACTGTCAGCGGTAACTCACCATATTGTTCACTTAAAGTGACGAGGCCTGCCGGTAAACCCGGAATTGCCGCCGCTAAGGGACCATTTAACGATAGATCCCGGTTAACCTCGCCATCCGCATTCAGATACATATCACGATGGGCTTTTAATGGTGCTGTTTCACGGCCATCGAGCATTACTTTCTGGCCGGTTCGGATATCATCCAATAACCAGAATCCACCCCCTCCCAAACCGGAACCCGCTGGTTCAACGACTGCTAATGCAGCACTGACAGCCACTGCCGCATCAAAAGCATTGCCACCTTGCTTAAGTATTTCAAAACCAGCCTGTGTCGCCATTGGATGGGCACTGGCAATAGCGGCTTGTTGCGGTTTATCGCCACAAGCTGCTGCTGTGACCAGCGTCAGGCTAACAAAAAGATAAAGCCAATAACGCATTACTCAGTGCGCTTTAGGGGAAGCGTTCAGACGGTCCTGTTCACGGCGACGTTGTTTTTCGAGGCGATGTTGTTCAGCAACTTTACGGGTTTCCAGACCGATATGAGCTTCACCGCGTTCGCGTGCCAATTGCATTTGCTTTTCCCGCTCGGCAAAACGCGCTTTTTGTTCTTCAGTGGTTTTGTCATAACAATGCGGACAACAAATGCCTTGTTGATATTGATCACTTTGTTTTTCAGCTTCGGTAATGGGCATCCGGCAAGCATGGCATTGGTCATAATGACCTTTTTCTAGACGGTGATTAACGGTGACCCGTTCATCAAAAACAAAGCACTCACCCTGCCATAAAGTCTCATCTTCCGGTACTTCTTCCAAGTATTTCAGAATGCCACCTTCAAGATGATAAACCTCTGAAAAACCTTGCTCTTTCAGATAAGCCGTTGATTTTTCACAACGAATGCCACCGGTGCAAAACATGGCAACCTTGCTGTGTTTTTGCGGATCCAGTTGTTGTTTGACGTAGTCGGGAAACTCTCGAAAACTCTCGGTTTTTGGATTGATGGCATTTTTGAAAGTCCCGACCTGATACTCATAATCATTGCGGGTATCAATTAATAACACATCCGGATCGCTGATAAGCTGATTCCAGTCGCTGGCTTTGACGTAGGTACCCACCGAGCGGCACGGATCAATGCCTTCCACACCCATGGTGACGATTTCTTTTTTCAGTTTGACACGGCTGCGCAAAAACGGCGGCGTATCGGTGAACGATTCTTTGTAGCTAATCGGATCCAGACGTGGATCTTGTTGCAGATGTGCCAGTAATTTATCAATTGATGTGCGCGAACCGGCAACCGTGCCGTTGATGCCCTCATGGGCAAGCAGCAGCGTGCCACGGATTTTTTCGGCGAGCATTAAATTCAGTAACGGTGTTTTCAGCGCAACATAGTCATTCAGAGAGACAAACTTATACAGCGCACAAACCACAATATCAGACATAACCGGTTAATTTCTGGTGTTAAAAATGGATATTTTACAGGCATTTATAAACGCTGTGGATCTGACTTGACAATCATGGGCAAGAGGCAGGTAATTTAATATGTAATTTACCTGTATTTGAGGTGCAGGATGAATGAAAGAGAACAATGGCAGCAGGAAAATTTTGCCTGGCGTCAAGATCACAGCTGTTGGCTGCAAGAAGTTGAACATTGGACCAAACAAACCCAGCGACTGGTCGGGCTGATTCACAAACTGGAGCATGCCTTGCCGGAACATTCGGCACGATTAAATCAGCATGTGGCAAGGATTAATGCTCATAATGCTGAAATCCAACGCTATGAATGTGGTTTGGATCCCCGCTGTTTAACCGATTGCGATAGTTTTATCGACAGTGACGAACAGCGACGTTTTCATGAAAAACTGGCCAAGCTACATGACATCATGCAACAGCAGCATGCTGATTTTGCGGCGCAGCATAAAGATCAATTGCAACAGTTTCGGGAAATTGCTTTACAGCTGATTGAAGAATTGGCCGCCGACTAACCACGCCATTGCCGTACCGGGCCGGTATCAATATGCACAAAATCGGAACCGGGATAATAACCAACGCCACCGGCATGCAATTTCAAGGCAGCCTCATGCAGTTCTGCCAGTTTTCGGCCGGGCAAACGAATATCTACAGCCTGGCCAAGCGTATGAAAACTTTTCCTGGCAACACCACCGGAACCGGTTTTGCGAAGCATTTCATTGGTTTTGGGAGAGCGGTAACCGGAAATAATATGGTAAGGCTGCTTGCCCTGCATCTGCCGGTGCAAAATGGTCATCAAATCAATTAAATCATTGTCCATATCAATCATTTCATCGGTGCGGTGATCTCGCAGGATATGACTAATCGCGCTCAACTCACTCTTTTGATACTGACCTTCTGCCCAGTAGGTGGTTTTTAATTGTTCGCCGGTATGCAGGTTGTAAAGCGATAATTTACGTTCAGGTAATTTGGCAAGGTTCGCAAATGCCGGCGGCATGGCCAACATCATTGCAGTGCCACCAAGACCTAATTTGAGAAGTCGGCGGCGATGCTGACAGGTCGTCAGTTGTGACCGGTTAAAACGACTAAATTTATCGCGCATACAGTGTGTACTCTTAGGCAATTTGCGCGATTATATGGCTGCTTGTCTTTTTATTACAAGAATTTAGCCATCCGGGCATCGCGACCGTAATGATCGTCAGCGAAGCGGATCTGACCGTTTTCTGACCAGGCAGTTTGGTAGACGGCATACACAGGCAAAGGGGTATTCAGGACTTTACCGGTATTTTGTCGGCTGGCTAAAACGCTATCGATTAGCGTTCGGCTGTCTGGCTGGTTGAGACTGAATTCTGCCAGTGCCAAGGGATCTGCAACGCGAATACAGCCGGAACTGAAGTTTCGCTGACTTTGGGCAAACAGTTCCTTTTGCGGGGTATCGTGTAAATAAATGCTCCATGGGTTTGGGAACATAAATTTCATTGTGCCCAGTGCATTAAGGGGGCCTGGTTGTTGTCGCAGAATGTAAGGGAAATAACTGCTGCTTAATTGCTGCCAGTTAATCTCATCAATAGACCGCTCAACGCGCTGGTCGTCGATTTTTTCAAATACCTGAAATTGCTGACTGGCAAGATAATCAGGATCAGCTTGTTGCTTTGGCAAAATATCCAATCGGGCAATTTTATTGGGTACATTCCAGTAAGGATTGAACACTATATGACTCATATCACTATTGAAACTGGGTGTTTGCCGGTAACTGCGTCCAATGATAACGGGCATATTCAGCGCAATAGTTTCATTCTCGATAGCGGTTAATTGATAGCCGGCCAGATTAACCATTAAATATCGTTCACCGGGATCATCGGGCAGCCAGCGTAATCTTTCCAGTGATGTGCGAAGTTGTGAAATTCTTTGACTGACAGGCTCTGACATTGCATTGCGGGTAGCGCTGCCGATAATACCATCCACCTTCAGACTATAGCGTTGCTGAAATAGTTTGACTGCTTCAACCAGTTGTTCGTCATAAACATCGACCGGATTAGCATGAACCGCAAGATCAGTAAATTCAGCTGCCAACCGCTGGCGGATATTGGCGAGCTCAGCATGCTGTTCACCGGGTTTCAGCAACGGCATATCACCAACAGCCGGCCAGCCACCTTGTTTGGCAATTCTCTGATAATCCGTTAGTGTTTGTTGCAGGAAACTATAGTCTGGAGTTTGCGGTAATAAAGCCTGCATGGCGTTGTGCAATAACTCGGCATCAGCATTTTGGTTGAGTAAATCACCTAGGAAAGTCACGCTGTCGAATTCATCACCGCTGATATGCCAGTCGGGATCAGCAATTGCCGGACGAATACGGCCAACTGCCAATTCTTCGGCTAAGCGCAGAAAGGTTGCGGTCAGTACCTCATCTATTTCGCGGACATTATCCTGGCTGACATTGTTAACTTGTCTCTGCAGTCGCGGTAACTGGTAATCACGGCTTTTCAATCCATGTTGATCAGCATTTTGTAACCAGTTTAAAGCGACTTCACCACGCTTATTAAGTTGTTGTTCATCAAACCAGTGAAGCTGGGTTGGCTCCAGATAAAGGGCCAAACGCACATCATTGGTCAGCGTAAAACTGCCCAGTTTGGCACCCGCCTGAGATGGCGGAACGATAAGTAAGGTTGCCCATAGAACTAAAAATGACAATCTATGCATCAATTGTATTCGAGTTGTAATTTTCACGACTTCATATTGGTCGGTAAAGGTACAACGGTCAAGCCAAAAGACGTTTATTGCGTATCAACAACCACAGAAAAAAGGGTCCACCAAGCAGGGTAGTGATTACCCCAACTGGTAATTCAGCCGGTGCAATAACAATACGAGCCAACGTGTCGCAAATAATTAAAAAACTGCCGCCAAACAGCAGACTGGCAGGGATCAGCCACTGATGATCCTGGCCAATCAGCAATCGGCAAATATGTGGCACCATCATGCCAATAAACCCAATCGGTCCGCATAAGGCAACAATGGCGCCGACACATAAAGACGTGATAAAAAACAGTAAATAGCGCAGGCGGTTTACATTGACGCCTCGGCTGGCGGCAATATCATCACCGGCCATCAGCAGGTTTAATTCACGGCCAAAGCCTATAATTACCAGCGTGGCGATGATGACAAATGGCGCTAACTGGCGAATATCATCGTAGCCAACGACAGTCAGGCTGCCCATCAGCCAGCGAATGATTTGAAACGCATCATTCACATCACTTAAATACTGCACCAACAAAATCAGACTGGAAAAAAAGAAGCTAATCGCTACACCGGTCAGTAACAGCGTTTCAGTGGAAAATCCACTTCGTAGACGACTGATGAAATAGACCAGACTGATTGCAATAAGCGCACCGCAAAAAGCGCTCAGCGTTTGTCCGCTTAGACCCAACAGGAAAAAATTCAGACCCAGATAAACACTGATTGCAGCCCCTAATGAGGCACCGCTGGCAACGCCGAGGGTAAAAGGTGTTGCCAGTGGATTATGAAACATTGCCTGAAATACCAGACCGCATAAGGCAAGCCCACTGCCTGCCAGAAATGCAAATAATAAACGGGGCAGGCGGATATCCCACAAAATTTGCTGGCGGATCTCGGCCGAGCTGATACTTTGTAAATCCAGCCAAGGACTTGCTGCGATGACAATAATGGCCAACAGCAATAATAAGGATATGGTGCGTTTAGGGTGGGCTTGTAAGCGATTCATAATGACTGGGCCGTCAGCGCTACATTGCGGCCGGTTTGCGGGTGTTGCACAAAGACAAAATCCTGCTGATAAAGTGTCTGCAAAAGCGGGTTCTTCAAAAATTGCGCAGCCTGACCGAGCCAGATGAGTTCACCCGCTTTCAGTGCCATCACCCGATCCGCATTTTGTCCAGCATGATTAATATCGTGGGTCACTTCAATAATGGTTTTGCCATGTTGACGATGCAGGTTTTTAATCAGTTGTTGTACGTCAGCCTGGTGATGCGGATCAAGAAAACTGGTCGGTTCATCCAGCAAAATAATGGGCGTATCCTGCGCTAATGCTGCGGCAATCATGACTTTTTGGCATTCACCGCCGCTTAACGTCATCATTTGACGCTGCCGGAAAGGCTGGCAACCAGTGATCTCGAGGGCGGTTTCCAAAGCTGTTTGATCGCTTTGTTGCCAACTGCTCAGCCAATGTACATGCGGATAACGGGCCATGCGCAGAAAATCTTCAACGACAAATGATAAAGCTCTGCCGCTGTTTTGCGGTACATAGCTTATTTGCCGGGCAATATGTTTTTTTGAATAGCGCTGCAAAGGCTGCTTTTGCAGATAAATTTCCCCTTGTGACAAAGGCATCATGGCATTTAAAGTGCGCAGCAGTGTGCTTTTGCCAGCGCCATTGGGCCCGGTGATGCAGAGATGTTCGCCGGCCAGTACCGAAAAGTTGATAGCGCTGAGCAAACTTTTTTTATCTACGTTGACCTGTAAGTTTTTAATGTTAAGAAGCATCAGCAGACTCGGTGATTTCAGGATGCAGCAGCTTGGCAATATCGGTCAGTAATTGGATGATTCTGGGGCCCGGTACGGTGGCATAGCCTGCTTCAATAAAATGAAGCTGTTGCTGCTCAATGGCTCTGACAGCCGTTAATTGAAGCCACTGCTGACGGACTTTTTGTAAGTCAGCCGGGTGTGCACTGGCATCGGGGAAAATATCGATAATGACCTCGGGATTCATTCGCAGTAAACCTTCCATAGACACCGCTGGTACTTTCAGACGCTTATCCTGATATACATTGCGGCCACCGGCAAGTTGCAGAATATCATTATAAAAATCCTGCTGGCCGGCAATATAGACCAGATCCAATTGTTCGCTATTGGTGAAGTGGGCGATAGCCAGCA
>JAWWAG010000012.1:0-27351 GCA_033721795.1 Methylophaga sp.
CTGGCAGTTATCAAATTCGCTTTTTTTCATACGACGTGAGGCGTTGGCGATGTCAGGATGTTGTGTACCGACACCTTCACAAAACAATTTCAAACCACCGCCAGAACCAGTTGATTCCAGTTTTGGTGTTGGGAAATCAGTGTTACGACCAAAACGTTCAGCGACAACGGTCGCGAACGGATAGACAGTGGAAGAGCCGACAATGTTAATTGTGTCGCGGGCCATTGCCGGTGCAGAAATAGCTATAAGGCTACCTGCAAGGGCAATTGATGTGAGGGCTGTTTTCAGTTTAATCACCTTGGTACTCCTTCATTCGCATAAGTTGTATTAACTATGATGTATGGTGCCGAGAGTCTCGAAACATGAGCTGAGGTACTCAAATTATGACTTTCAGACGAACCGGCGCGGGTGAGCCGATGTGTGGAGAGTAAAGGTTGAGTGTGACAACTTTGTTACATTTAATGAAATATCACAGCTTCAATACAAAATACTGAAATATTGAGTGCCACTTTAAAAAAAATTCTTATGATTTAATCCGCATCAAACGGTTTATCGTGAAAATGCTTTTCACCCGAAAACATTGCCGAAGTCAGGCCACTGCGTTCCAGGTTTTCGGCGCGCACCACAGCGGCGATATGAATCACCACTGACAAGGTCAGCAGGTAAAACAGCCAGGTATGCAAAACGCGAAACGGTTTGCGAAATTCGCGCATTTCTTTGTATGCAACCGGATCGATATTGGTTTTATCATACGGTTTGATGAGATCCAGCTTTGATTTATCGGCAGCGACCCATTGTTTCATCTGAGTGCCAAACGGTGCTGCGTAAATATCGGTACTGGCCAGAATCAATCCAGTCCCGCTCTGTGCCGTCATTAAAACCAACATGACCAGAATACTCCAGCGAGCCAGCGGGTTATGACCGAGGAATTTGACCTGCCGGCCGATTTTGCGGCCCTGTCTATAAGCATCCATCTGCGTTTTATAGACTTTGCCGAATGGCAAGATCGCTCCCCAACGGGCAAAACGGTTACCAGCAAAGGCCCAGACAAACCGCCACAATAAATTGATGACAAACACATAACCAGCCCAGCTGTGCGCTGTTTTTAAAACAATCTTACCGCTGTCGGTAACCCCGATAGGATCGCTGAACATCATCACCAGACCAATCGCCGTCAAGACGATAAATGACAACACCGCCACCCAGTGAAAAATACGGGTGCTAAGGTCCCAGACCGGATAGGCTTGCATCGGTTTATCACTCATAGGGTTCCCCTGATCACTGGTTTTAGGTCAGTTTATTCGGCTCGGCTTAAATGAAACTTAAACGGCAATTGGTGCTTTGATATGTGGCTGCGCCTCATAGTTCATAATTTCAAAATCCTCAAATCGATACTCAAAAATCGATGCCGGCTTACGGTGAATTTTCAGTTGTGGCAATGGCCCTGGTGTGCGCTGTAATTGCGTTTCAACCTGGTCAAAGTGATTGCTGTATATGTGCGCATCACCAATGCTCAAGACAATTTCACCCACATCCAAATCACATTGCTGGGCCAGCATATGGGTTAAAAACGCCAAAGATGCTGTGTTGTAAGGATTACCCAGAAATAAATCATTACTGCGTATATATAAAGAAGCGCTGAGTTTATTATCAGCAACATAAAACTGGTACAGCACATGGCATGGTGGCAAGGCCATTTTGCCGGTGGCAGCATTTTCCCAGGGTTTTCGTTTTTCATCGGGCAGCAAGGCGACGTTCCAGCCATTGATAATATGTCGGCGACTGTCGGGATTATTTTTTAAACCGTCGACCAGTGCCGATATCTGATCATAGGTTTTGCCATCGGCCCCCTGCCAGTTGCGCCACTGCGCACCATAAACTGGGCCTAACTCACCTTCTGGTGTCGCCCATTCATCCCAAATCGACACGCCGTTTTCCTTGAGATAACGGATATTGGTTTCACCACTTAAAAACCATAACAACTCATGCAAAATACTGCGGATATGCAGCTTTTTGGTGGTCAGCAGCGGGAAGCCTTCAGCAAGGTCATACCGTACCTGCCGGCCAAATACACTGCGGGTGCCGGTTCCGGTACGATCGCCTTTATCAACGCCGTTTGCCATCACATCCCGCAGCAGATCCAGATACTGTTTCATAAACGATCTTCTTTTGGTTTTAAGAGCCGTTAGTGTACCTGCTCGTCGCCGATACCGCACCCGCCAGGCAGGCTATTCCGATAACCCATATTTTTGCATCCGATACAGCAACGTATCGCGACTGATCCCCAATAGTCTGGCTGCTTTGGAACGGTTACCAGCCGTTTTTTCCAAAGCCTGCTCAATCAAATCCAACTCAAGCTGCGCCAAATCAATGCCGTCATCGGGTAACTGAAAAACGGTTGCGCATTTTGCCGGGTTTTGCATTTCGGCGGGTAAATCCTCGCTACGCAGCAATTTACCCGGCATCAGCAGACTCAACCGCTGACATAAATTTGATAACTCACGAACATTACCTGGCCAAGCATATTTTTGCAGTTGCTGAATAAGCGCTTTATCAAAGCGCAATGGCGCGTTGCCTCTGGCAAATTGATTGGCAAAATACGTGGCCAGCAAGCCAATATCGTCTTTACGCTCCCGCAGCGGCGGTAATTCAACCGGCACCACCTGCAAACGATAATATAAATCGGCGCGAAATTGCCCGGCTTTTACCAAGGCAGGTAAATTGGCACTGGTGGCAGCAATAATTCTTGCATCAATAATATGCAGCTTATGGCTGCCTGGCAGCTGACATTCACCGGCTTCCAAAAACCGCAGCACCTTCGCCTGCAAAGCCATGGGCAGCGCATCTACCTCATCAAGAAAAACACTGCCGGTTTCGCCAGCCAGCAAACGGCCGGTTTCAATGATTTCACCATTGGCATCAGCCCGGCCAAACAAATCCACTTCGGCATCCTGCAATGGCAACGCGGCGCAGTTAATCGTCACCAGAGATTTATCGTGTCGACGGCTTAATTGATGCAGTGTTTGCGCGATAAGTTCTTTACCGGTGCCGGTTTCACCACTGATCAAGACGCTGGCATCACTGAGTGCAATCATCGGCAATAACCGTTGAATATGGGTTATCACGGGTGATTGACCAATCAACTCAGGTAAGGCCATCGTCAATGCACCTCGCTGTTGTATTGATGCTGCGTGTGATCCTGCAATAAAAAATAAGGCGTGATTAACACCGCAAGTGCCATGACAATAATCAGTATGCCGGCCGCGCGGCGAAACCAGATATTGCGGGCAATGCTGCTTAGAAATCCAACAAACAAACCGGCGCCCATGACGGCCGGCAACGTGCCGAGGCCAAATGCCAGCATGGTCATCCCACCGGTAACGACATCACCACTGGTCGCGGCCATTACTAATGCTGCATAGACCAGCCCGCAGGGTAACCAACCCCATACCGCCCCAAAAGCAAATGCCTGTTTCAGTGATTTGACCGGCAAGCATTTTTGACCGAGTGGTTGTAAAAACCGCCAGATGGGCGTGCCGATTTTTTCGATATGCGCAAAACGGGGCAGCCAGCCGGCTAAATACAACCCCATAGCTATCATAAATATCACAGACAAGTAACGCAGCCAGTCCAGACCACCAATATTGTTGAGTGGTGATACCAGCGCGGCCACCAGTAAGCCGGCCAGCGTATAACTGCTTATCCGGCCAAGATTGTAATTAAATACGTAGGGAAGCATCGCTTTTGGGGATTGACGGACACTGGCCGGCAAGCTCAGTGTCAGAGCACCAATCACTGATCCACACATGGCAATGCAATGTGCCGTACTGAATAAACCGAGCAAAAAGGCACTGAGCAGTGAAGTGGTGATGTGTTCCATTAACAAACCCGATAAATCATTAAGCCGCAGATTAACATGACGACCGGCGAAATTTTACGGGATATCCCGCGAAGGTACTTTAAATGCCATAAAATCCAGCGTTGACTGTTTGGTTTGCTAATGCTGGTTTAAATCAAATGTGACGGACACCGGCGTACCATTATCGAGACTGTAGCGAATGGTAATGGTATCGGCTGATTGCCATTGCGGCCAGAGCAGCGCTGCTTCTGTTTGCAATGGAAAGTCGACCACAAAAGCACGGCGATCTGAGGGTATTACTGGATAATCGCTGTTTTTAACGACAAACCCTTTTGGTAACGGCACATAAGGCCGTTGCGCTTTCAAAAACCAGCTGTCATCTTGTTGACTGAATTGATAATCGATCTGTTGCGGTGGCCGCGCGGGCGATCCACAACTGCGCAGGCCATGCACCAGTGATACCGGCTGCTGCGTATCGAATTGCAGCAAAATAAGTTCATTATCAGCAAAGTTCGCAGTATGGGAATCACTTAAGGTGAGACTGGCCCAGAATTCGCCGCTCATCAATTCCGTTAACTGCAGCGTATCGCCATTGTCAGCCTGCCAGATTAGCGGTGTCGACAATGCCAGCGGTGAGAACAACAAATTGATTAGAAACCATCCTGTTTGACGCATCTCACACCTCTTTCCATCAGCAGACTACCGGCCCCAAAAAGCTTGCAATCAGCTGATTTTTAAACGGACATTGATGGCTTTCAGATATTTCTTTTCCTGCTTTAAATCCGCTTCAGTCAACGGGTGTTCACTGAGCCAGCCCTCAGGCAGCGTCAAGCGCAGCCCTTTTTTAGTGACCGTCAGCTGCACATAGGTATCAGTCTGCTCACTGCGGCCACGGTTAAATACCAATGCCAGTCGCAGTAAAATCATCAGCCGCAGCGTCGGCAATTGCAACTCTTCAGACAGCAGGATGAGCTTCTTTTTAGGGATTGAACGTCGCTGACCGCGCATCATTGCTGCTAAAGCGTGTTGCTCTTCACGGGAGAACCCGGGCATATCGGAGTGTGCGACCAGATAGGCTGCATGCTTGTGATATTGATAATGGGAAATTGCCAGCCCCACTTCATGCATCTGCGCCGCCCACTGCAACTTATACAAATGATCGTCACTGCTCAGCTGCCAGTCAGCCGCCACCTGTTCAAAAAACTGGCTGGCCATCTGACTGACCCGCGCAGCATGCGCCTCATCAATCTGATAGCGCCGTGCCAAAGCCATCACTGTGCGCTCGCGCTCATCATCATGCTGGATCCGGCCCTGCAAATCGTAAAGCAAGCCCTCTCGCAGCGCACCATCTGAGACAATCATCCGTTCGATTTTAAGCCGGTCAAAAGCGGCTTTTAATATGGCAACACCCGCAGGCAAGACATTTTTGCGCTCCGGACTTAAGCCCTGCAAATCAATTTTATCCTGATGACCGGCGGCCAACAGGGCTTCAATCAACTTATCGAGCGCGGCATTGGTAATGACCCCGTTTTCGCTCCAGCCCTGTGCGGTGACAATATCGGCGACACTGCGAATGGTGCCAGATGCACCGACCGCATCAGTCCAGCCTAAACGCTGATAGGGCCGTTGAATGGAGCGTAACCGAATTGCTGCAGCCAGCAAAGCTGATTGCATTTGTAACTGTGAGATATGACCATCACCAAAAAACTGCTGGCTAAAACTGACACAGCCCATTTCCAGACTTTCACGCATCAGCCCGTTAAGGCCCTCGCCAATAATAAACTCAGTACTGCCACCACCGATATCCATCACCAGCCGGCGCTGATTATCAAAAGCCAGCGAGCGGGCAACGCCCAGATAAATCAAGCGGGCCTCTTCTTCACCGGTCACAATTTCTATCTGATGGCCGAGTGCCCGACGGGCCCGGCGTAAAAAATCGCGGCTGTTTTCAGCAATTCTTAAGGTATTGGTACCGACCACCCGCACTTTGCCTCGAGGTAAATCCCGGATACGTTCGCCAAACCGTTCCAGACAAGTAATGGCCCTGAGCTGGGCTTCTTCGGAGAGAATATTGTTTTTATCCAGACCGGCGCGCAGCTGTACCATTTCCCGCAGCCGGTCCATGATCTGAAATTGACCGTCCCGTAACCTGGCGATGATCATATGAAAACTGTTCGACCCCAGATCGACGGCGGCCAGAACTTCTTCGGTTTCGTTCTCAGATTCCATAAACAACTACTTGAAAATAATATCTTCATTCTGCCTGACTCAGCAGGCAGATGCCACGCTTAAAACGCAGTGGATTAGCCATAACGCAGACAAAAAAAAGCCCGCACCGGAAGTGCAGGCCAGGCGTCGTTCCGAGAGAAACGTTTATTTGCCCTTTACCACTTTTTCCATATTATCGACACTTAAATGCCGGACATCCTTACCTTCGACCATGTAAATGGTGTATTCGGCAATATTACGTGAGTGATCACCAATTCGTTCCAACGCCCGCGCCGACCACATCATGTCGATAGAACGACTGATTTTGCGCGGGTCTTCCATCATATACGTCATCAGCTGACGCAATAAACTTTCGTATTCTTCATCGACACTGTGATCTTCACGCGCGACTTCCAGAGCCAGTGTCACATCTTGTCTGACAAATGCATCAAGGGCATTGTGAAGCATTTCTTCAACGTGTTTACCCAACGCCTTTAATTCACGGTAATTTTTTTTCGGTCGATCTTTTTCAGATAAATTCAGCGCCATTTTGGCAATTCGTACGGCTTCATCACCAATGCGCTCTAAATCAGAAATGGCTTTGGAGACCACTGTAACCAGACGTAAATCGCTGGCGGTAGGCTGGCGCATGGCAATAATGTTGAAGCAACTTTCATCAGCCTTGATATCGTAGTGATTTACTTCTTCATCCCCACTCATGACTTTACGCGCCAACTCCGCATCACCCGTTAATAAAGCTTTCATTGCATCATTAACCTGTTGCTCAACCAACCCACCCATTGCCAGTAATTGGGAACGGATATCCTCTAGCTGCTTTTCAAACTTCTGCGAAATATGTTGATTGATGGCCATGATAAGTCCTTAAAAAATACTGGGATGGAAGAGCGGTATTAAACCAGATCCAACCAAAGGGTTAAGTGTCTATGTTTATATTCCCGGATATCTGATTGTTTAAGACATTTGCAGCAGCAATAGATTGCGCTAGTGGGAATACACATCTGAACGTCGCGCCTTCACCCAGCTCACTGATAATGTCAAGCCGTCCTTTATGTCGACTCAGAACATGCTTAACAATCGCAAGCCCCAGACCTGTTCCACCATTCTCACGATCCCGGCCATTATCAACACGATAAAACCGCTCAGTTAAACGCTCCAGATGATGACTGGCAATACCCTCACCATTATCGGTCACTTCAATAACACAATCCGCATTCTCAACTAACCAGCTGACAGTGATTTCCGAACCGGGCGGTGTGTATTTGACGGCATTAAAGACCAGATTGGAAATGGCACTGCGCAGTTCATCAGCATCGGCCAGCAGCCATTTTTCACTGGAACATTTCAATAGTAATTCTTGATCACGGAATGATTCCAGCCTTTTGGCATCATCGATAACGCTCTGCAGCAATTTGCAGACATCTGTGGGCCGGTGCTGTAGTGGCTTTTCACCGGTTTCCAGCTGTGAAAGTGCCAGCAAATCCTTAATCATCATATGCATGCGCTGTGTTTGCTGCTGCATGACCGGCAGCGCATGTTGCCACATTGCCGGATCACTGTGCTCATCAAAACTTTCCAGATAACCTTTTAAAACAGTCAGCGGCGTACGCAATTCATGCGACACATTGGCCACAAAATCCCGCCGCATGCGTTGCAGTTTTATCGTATGGCTAACATCCCGAGCAATCAATAAGCGGTCTTTATTGGCATACTCAACCACTTTGACCTCGAGTTGAATCGCCTCATTCATCGGTGATTCAATCAGTGCTGTCTGGTTTTCACTGACTGGCGCGGCCAGCAGTTTATGGAAGGCCGGCGCCCGCAACAAATTACTGACCCGTAATTTCGCATCGCGCGGCCAGTGAATACCGAGCAATTCCCTTGAAGAAAGATTGGCCCACTCAACCTGTCCAAACTCACCCATCACTACAATACCGTCAGGCAGTGCGGCGGTCGCCTTTTTAAAGCGTTTCAGGTAGCCGGTAAGCTTTTTTTTGCGGTTACTGTTTTGGGCGCGCATCCGCTCGATTTGCCCGCAGACATCATCAATCACACCTTCTGCCGAGGGCGGCGGATTTTTTTTCGGTTTATTAAGCCATTCGCGTAAGTCAAACCACTGCTTTTGTAACCAAAGCAAGTAGAGCAAAGTTGCAGCAAACAGAAAGGTCATCATTTCGCCAATTACCAGACCGGCAAAACCAGCCAGACTGATCAGCGTGATAAGACGCCAGTAATCCCATGACATGACAGCGTCCTGCTATTCAACTGAAAAACGATAACCAACACCGCGCACTGTCTGCACCAGCGAGTCATGACCGGTTGGTTCTAAAGCTTTACGTAGACGACGAATATGGACATCAACGGTACGCTCTTCTATATATACGGTGTCTCCCCAGACAAAATCCAGCAGTTGTGAACGGTTATAAGCTCGCTCAGGATTTTTCATAAAAAAGTGCAGGAGGCGAAATTCGGTCGGGCCTAAATCAATGCGCTCCCCATTGATACTGACACGATGACTTTTGGTATCTAGAACCAGCTCACCGAATTTCAGTTTCTGACCATCGTCATCACCTAGCGGACGGCAACGACGCAGTACGGCTTTAATACGCGCAATCAACTCCGGCGGTGAAAACGGTTTATTGATATAGTCATCTGCGCCGAAACTGAGACCTTTGACCATATCTTCACTTTCACCTTTTGCGGTAAGCATAATCACGGGGATAGATGCCAGAAACTCATTGGCACGGAGCCGGCGGATAAACTCAATGCCATCAATGCCCGGTAACATCCAGTCCAGTAAAATCATATCCGGCTGCTGATTTTTCAGCCATTCCAGGCCCTGCTCAGCGTCTTTGGCCGGCTCACAGACAAAACCTGATTGTTTTAAACTGAAACTCAGCATATCGCGGATCGCCGCGTCGTCTTCAACCAACAGTACCGTGGTTGCCATAGGTATCTTCCCGATTAATGTTTTATAAAAGCTTACCGGTCAAATATGACAAAATGATAACAGCCCTGCAAACCGCATCAGAACGCAGTCTGACGCGGTAACAATCTTGAAATAATGCTGGCAGCGGCGATCATCAATGCCGACACCAGCAAACAGGCCGCCAGACCGGCCGACTGATAAATCCAGCCGGATAACAGCGTACCCACTAAACGACCGGCAGCATTGGCCATGTAATAAAAGCCGACATCCAGCGATACGCCATCAGCACCGGCATAGGAAACAATAAGATAAGAATGAACAGCCGAGTTGATGGCAAATAATACGCCGTAAATTAACAGACCAGCAGTCAGCGCCCACAATATAACAACTTGCCAGTAGAGTGCTGCAGCAATTAACAGCGGCAATATCATTAATGGCAATGACCATAACCAGACCTGGTAACCATCCGGTGCATGCTTTTTGGATAACCCCGTCAATTTTGGTGCCAGTGCCTGAACAATGCCATAGCCAATCACCCATGCCGCCAGCAGTGCGCCGATATAAATGCTCGGCCATTGCAACTGGGCATGCAAAAACACCGGTAATGCCACGACAAACCAGACATCCCGGGAACCAAACAGGAAAAATCGCGCCGCTGACAGTCGATTGACCGCCGGGCTTTTGGATAACAAGTCACTGAATTTGGGTTTAAAACTGCTGCGGCCTAAATCCCTTTTTAAGACACGGATACTCCAAAGCAGAACCAGCGCCAGAACAACGGCCAATACCATAATCGCACCGCGAAACTCCAACCAAAACAGTAAGGCAGCACCAACAAAAAAGCCCACACCTTTCAGCGCGTTTTTTGAACCGGTCAGCAGCGCAATCCATTTATATAGTGTGGATTGTTGATCCTCACGAACCAGCATTTTGATGCTGGATTTGGCACTCATTTTATTCAGATCTTTGGCGATACCTGAGATGGCCTGCGCTACCATGACATACACCACCGTCAACCAGGCTGGATCCGCCAGCAGCATAGTCAGTGCAATTATCTGTAACAATAAACCGGCATGCAGAGTGATATTGAGACCCAGCCGGGCAGCCAGCCAGCCCCCGGTGAGGTTGGTGACAATACCAAAAAACTCATAGAGCACAAATAGCATGGCGACTTGCAACGGGCTATAACCTAGCTGATGGAAATACAACACCACCAGCATCCGCAGCGCCCCATCCGAAACCGTAAATGCCCAATAACTCAGTGTCACCACCAGATATTGGCGCACGGCTTCAGGAAATGCTTTCAGCTTTGCTAACATGATCTGGCTCGATTTTTTGTCATCACCTTAATATCATGCTGCCGATTTATGACCGGCGGATGACAAATTGTTTACACCATAATGCCGCGAATCATGTAAAACACCATTGCTGAAATCACCGCAGCAGAAGGCACCGTAATAATCCACGCAGTGATAATTTTTTTCACCATATCGCGTTTAACAAACAGGTTTTTCTGCTCTTTTTTCAGCTGCTTCTTGGCTTTTTTGATAGCGTCTGATTCTTCGTCTATCAAACGGTATAGGTTGGTGATACGCTGATATTCCTCAACGCTTTTATTGCCTTTTTTCTGCAATGCTTTTAACTCGCTTCGCAAGGCCTTGAGTTGTTGTTTTTCATCTTTTAACTCGGTTTTTTCTTTGCGGATGATACGTTCCAGCTTATTGGACTCGTCCAGCCACTCACGCAAGAAACCGACACCAAATACACCGCCAATAGCAATATGCGTCGTGGATACCGGCAAACCCAGTTGACTGGCGACAATAACGGTCAGGGCTGCAGCCATCGCAATCGCATAAGCCCGCATTTGATCCAGTTCGGTAATTTCTCCACCTACTGTCCGGATCAAACGCGGACCATATAACCCCAAACCAATGGCAATACCCAGCGCACCCACCGCCATAATCCAAAGAGGTATGCCGGCTTGTGCCGTGATGCCCCCTATCATAATGGCATCATTAATGGCTGCCAGCGGCCCAATAGCATTGGCCACATCATTGGCACCATGCGCAAAACTAAGCAGCGCAGCAGCAAAAATCAGTGGAATAGTAAATAATTTATTAACGCTGGCTCGATCATTTTGCATATTTGCCAACTTGCGCCGTAAATTCCGTTTTACCAGCTTGTAAATAACCAGCCCAATTACCAGGCCAATTATAAAAGCCGTCATAAAAGTCGGTTTTCTGGTGATTTCCAGCTCAATCAGCGGTAACCAATTAACTGCTTGCAGTAAATTCGGCCATGCTTTGGAAAGGCCTTTAATAATCAGATAGGTCGAGAATGCCCAAGCCATTGCGCCAACATAGACTGGCACCCATTTGTAAGAAGCGTTAACTTTATCGTCGCGGAAAATTATGGTTTTTTTGATTGCCAACAAAAACCCGGCAGCAATCAGGCCACCCAGCAATGGTGAAATCACCCAAGAACTGACAATCGCACCCATGGTGCCCCAATCGACAATACTGAAGCCCGCGGCAGCGATCCCGCCCCCCATCACACCGCCTACAATAGAATGTGTTGTTGATACCGGAGCGCCGGCATATGTCGCCAGATTCAACCACAACGCCGCAGCCAGTAACGCCGCCATCATGGCCCAGATGAATTCCTCCGTGTTGCCACCGAAACCATTGATATCGATGATGCCATTTTTGATCGTAGATACCACATCACCACCGGCGATAAAGGCCCCGGATGCCTCAAAAATCATAGCGATAACAATTGCGCCGCCCATGGTCAGCGCTTTTGAACCTACTGCCGGCCCAACATTATTGGCAACATCGTTTGCGCCGATATTCATTGCCATATAGGCACCAAATACCGCGGCAATTGCCAGAAATAAATTATTGGGAACACCACCGCTGGTGGCAAAGCTGAAAACCAAAACAGCCGCCAGAAAGAACAGCGCCGCACCAACGCGGGCTATTTCACTGTGACTTTTTTTATAGGCCTGTTTTTCAAGTTTATGTATGGTTTTAATTTCCACAAGGCACCCATGTCACCGTTAAAAGGATGCCAATTATTACAGTTTAAAGACAACATGACACCCCGCATAAAGGACCCCATGTAACAATGACCTGCTAAAATTGTCCCATACCAGTTATTAGCGCGTGCCTGAGGATTTATGCGATCAATTGTTATTTTTTTACTGTTATTAACTAGCCTCAGTGCACAAGGCCGCGACAGCGTCCTCGAACAACTGGGTTTTGCTGGCAGTGATGAACCGTTGGCTGTTGATGAAGCTTTTCGTTTTTCAGCTGATGTTAAAGACCCGCGACACCTGCACATTGGCTGGCAAATCGCTGACGGTAATTATCTTTATCGCAACAAAATCGAAGCACGCATTACCGATAATGATGCCGTCAAAATCACTTCACTGAATCTGCCAGAAGGCGAAAATAAACGGGATGAATATTTCGGCTTAACCGAGGTTTACCATCACGATCTTTTACTCAGCGTGCCAGTTGAGCGTCCTGATGCAGCCCAGAGCGTTAACCTTGAGGTACGTTATCAGGGGTGTTCGGAAACCTTTAATATCTGTTATCCACCCGAAATCAAAACCGTTAAGCTGGATTTGCCGGCTATTAGTCAGGAAAACGCGTCACAAACGATCTCACCCGACGAGTTGCTCACGCCGTCGGATACCGATGACAGCGCTGATCAGCAAGACAAAATTGCCGACCGTCTGGCCAGTAATAATCTGCCTAAAATATTGATCGGTTTTCTGGGGCTGGGACTCTTGCTGGCATTTACCCCTTGCGTGTTTCCGATGATTCCGATCTTATCGAGCATCATTGTTGGTGAAGGTGCTTCTGTGACCCCTCGCCGTGCCTTTATGCTGTCGCTGGTTTATGTTCTGGCGATGTCAGTGACCTACACCGCAGCCGGTGTCATGACCGGCCTGCTTGGCGGCAACTTACAATCCATACTGCAAAACTTCTGGGTGATCGGCGCCTTCAGTCTGATTTTATTGGCGTTGGCTTTATCAATGTTTGGCTTTTACGAATTACAGCTGCCACATTATCTGCAACAACGCCTGCATCAAATCAGTCATCAGCAACGCGGTGGTAAATTGATCAGCGTCGCTTTGATGGGTCTGTTATCCGGATTGATTGTCGGGCCCTGTTTGGCACCGCCACTGGCAGGTGCATTGCTATTTATCAGCCAGCATGCAGATCCGTTATTGGGCGGCGCAGCGTTATTTGCCCTGAGCATCGGCATGGGTATTCCGTTGTTGATTATTGGTACATCGGCCGGAAGTTTGCTGCCACGAGCCGGTGACTGGATGGAAAATATCAAGGCTGTATTTGGTGTGCTGTTAGTCGCGCTGGCAATCTGGATGATGTCAAGGGTGATCCCGCCCAGTATGACATTGGCTTTGTGGTCTGCTCTGCTGATTATTTGCGCCGTGTATCTGGGTGCGCTGGAAAGTCTCGGTATTAATGCCACTGGCTGGCAAAAGTTCTGGAAAGGCCTTGGTTTACTTGGACTGACGTTTGGTATTTTGCTGATGATTGGCGCCGCAAGTGGTAGCCAGCAATTATGGCAACCCCTGAAAAACCTGACGCTCGCAACAGACACCATGCAAGAATCAGCTTCCCTGAACTTTACACGGATCAATACGCCAGCTGAATTACAAGAGGCACTGTCGGAAACCAATCAGCCGGTAATGTTGGATTTTTATGCGGATTGGTGCACTGATTGTAAAACCATGGAGCAAACAACATTTAAAGATCCGGCTGTAGTGTCAGCCCTTGAAGATTTTACTTTGCTGAAGGTTGATCTGACAGATAACACCTCGGATCAACAGGCGATCCTCAAGCAGCTCAAAGTATTTGGTCCGCCTACCATGGTGTTTTTTAATGCTGATGGTCAGGAATTTAATGACACGCGTTTGATTGGCCATGTATCAGCGGCTGAAATGCTTGCACACATTGACCAACTCTCCCACCGGTAAGGCAAATTTAAGAAACCCGCTTTTTCGGCGACATTCGCGACAAAAAACCGCTGATTCCGCAAAAAACTGGACTTACTGTTGCTCGCTGGTGCAAAATCGCGGCTTGAGTTACCGATAAACGGATCAGGTTCAATGGTGAATATTTTAGTGCTGCATGGCCCCAATCTCAATCTCTTGGGGCAGCGTGAGCCTGAAATTTATGGCGCAACAACGCTGGATGATATTAACCATCAACTGCAAACAGCTGCCACACAAGCTGGTCACCAATTGCAAGCCCTGCAAAGCAATGCCGAACATGAACTGGTTGATGCCGTCCAACAGGCCCATGGTCAGACAGACTTCATCATTATTAATCCTGCTGCGTTTACCCATACCAGTGTTGCGCTACGTGATGCATTGGCAGCGGTCGGTATTCCGTTTATTGAAGTGCATTTATCAAATGTGCATCGTCGAGAGACGTTCCGCCAGCATTCCTATTTTTCGGAGCTGGCGGTCGGCGTTATTTGCGGTCTTGGCGCACAAGGCTATTCTCTGGCGTTGCAAGCAGCTATTCATTACATCAACAAAGGTTAATCCATGGATATTCGTAAAATTAAAAAACTGATTGATCTGATCCAAGAATCTGATGTTGCAGAAATTGAAATTTCTGAAGGCGAAGAATCGGTACGTATCAGCCGTAACAGCAATTCGGCACCTGTACATTACACGCCGCAACCGCAAATCTATCAAGCGCCGGCACCTGCCGCCACGCCAGCTGCCAGTGCCACAAGCACTGAAACGGATAATAAAGCGGCACAAAAAGCCAGTCATGAAGCAAATGCGCAACGGTCACCGATGGTTGGCACCTTTTACCGGTCTTCATCACCGGATGCACCTGCATTTGTAGAAGTTGGCCAGCAGGTTAATGCCGGTGATGTGATTTGCATTATTGAAGCGATGAAAATGTTCAATCAAATCGAAGCTGATCGCAGTGGCACCGTAAAAGCCATTTTAGTTGAAGACGGACATCCGGTTGAATTTGACGAACCGCTGTTCGTTATCGCTTAAGCCTTATGCCGGCTTTGCACGGCATCCATGCTGATCCAAACTGCGGATAATCTTCTACCATGATTGATAAAATTGTTATCGCCAACCGAGGCGAAATTGCGCTGCGCATTCTGCGTGCCTGCTGGGAATTAGGTATTAAAACCGTTGCCGTTCACTCTGATGTGGATCGCGATTTGAAACATGTTTTGCTTGCCGATGAAACAGTTTGTATCGGTCCGGCACCGTCTAATTTAAGTTACCTGAATATCCCGGCTTTAATCAGTGCTGCCGAAATCACTGATGCCACAGCGATCCATCCTGGTTATGGCTTTTTGTCAGAAAACGCTGATTTTGCCGAGCGCGTTGAGCAAAGTGGTTTTGTATTTATCGGCCCCCGCGCCGAAACCATCCGGCTGATGGGTGACAAAGTTTCAGCTATTAAAGCCATGAAGACGGCTGGCGTACCATGTGTGCCCGGTTCTGATGGCCCGCTGGATAATAATGATCAAACCAATATGCGGCTGGCTAGGGAAATTGGTTACCCGATTATTATCAAAGCAGCCGGTGGCGGTGGTGGCCGCGGCATGCGTGAAGTACACAGCGAAGCCCACTTGCTGAATGCCATTGCCCTGACCAAATCGGAAGCCAAAGCGGCATTCGGTAACGATATGGTCTACATGGAAAAATTCCTGGAAAACCCGCGACATATAGAGTTTCAGGTACTGGCTGATGAACATGGCAATGCTATTCATCTAGGCGAGCGTGATTGCTCAATGCAGCGCCGCCATCAAAAAGTCGTAGAAGAAGCACCAGCACCGGGGATTACGCAGGAAATGCGTGAGCGCATGGGTAAGATCTGTGCTGATGCCTGCGTCCGTATTGGGTATCGCGGCGCCGGTACTTTTGAATTTTTGTATCAGGACGGTGAGTTTTACTTTATCGAAATGAATACCCGGATCCAGGTTGAGCATCCGGTTACTGAACGGGTCACCGATGTCGATTTGGTGGCTGAGCAAATCAAGATCGCTTCCGGTTTGCCGCTGTCGGTCAAACAAGAAGATATCATGATACGCGGCCATGCTATTGAGTGCCGCATCAATGCCGAAGATCCGCGAACATTTATGCCCAGCCCGGGGGTAGTCTCACATTATCATGCGCCGGGCGGTGCAGGTATCCGTATGGACTCACATTTATATAGTGGTTACCGGGTACCCCCTAATTACGATTCATTGATTGGTAAACTCATCGCTTATGGCAATACCCGTGAATCAGCAATTTCTCGGATGCAAACGGCATTAAAAGAAATCGGCATTGATGGTATCAAGACCAATGTCGAACTGCACCGTGATATTATGGGTGACACGCACTTCCAGGCCGGTGGCACCAATATCCACTATCTTGAGAAAAAGCTCGGCCTGTAAGCCGTCACGACGATGGCCTGGGTTCAATTTATTTTCAACAGCTCGCCTGAGGCTGCCGATGCACTTTCCGACGCTTTAAGCGAGGCCGGTGCAGCGGCAGTAACTTTTCAGGACAATGCCGATCAGCCTATTTATGAACCACCCATCGGCGAAACGCCGTTATGGTCGGCAACTCAGGTGATTGCTCTGTTTGATGCGATGACCAGCGAAACGGATATGCGTGATGCGGTCAAACCATTTTTAACTGGCGAACTACCGCCGTTTAAAATGGAAGCGGTTGAAGACAAAGACTGGGAACGCGCCTGGATGGATGACTTCCAGCCAATGTGTTTTGGCAAAAAATTATGGATCGTGCCCAGCTGGCATCAGCCGCCGCAGGCCGATGCTGTAAATATTTTGCTGGATCCCGGTCTCGCATTTGGTACCGGTACCCATCAGACGACCGCTTTATGTCTACGCTGGCTGGATAAAGCCGATCTTAAAGGCAAAACCGTTATTGATTACGGTTGTGGCAGTGGCATTCTGGGAATTGCTGCGGCTTTACTGGGTGCTGAACGGGTCATCGGAATAGATACCGATCCACAAGCGCTGCAAGCCACCCGTGATAATGCGCGGCGTAATGGCGTCACTATTGAAACCTATCTCCCTGATGCCTGCCCGCAGTTGCAATGTGATTTGTTGCTGGCCAATATTCTGGCCGGGCCATTAATTCAGTTGGCGCCATTATTTGCAGAACTCACTCGTAAAGGCAGTGATGTTGTGCTGTCCGGCATTCTTGATAGTCAGGCAGAGACCGTCAGCAACGCTTATCAGCCATTTTTCAGCATGCAAAAAGCGCAGCAGTTTGACGACTGGATACGATTATCGGGTGTCCGTCATGACGATTAAAACCGTGCAGATTGGACCTTACGTTCTGCCCAATAATTTATTTCTGGCACCGATGGCCGGTGTCACTGACCGGCCGTTCCGGCAGCTTTGCCGCAAGCTCGGCGCTGGCATGGCGGTATCAGAGATGATCACGGCCAATAAAGCGTTATGGGCCAGCAAAAAATCGTTGCTGCGCGCCAATCATGACGGCGAACCGGAACCACGCAGTGTGCAAATCGCTGGGGCCGATCCCCAAATGATGGCTGATGCCGCACGACATAATGTCGATCAGGGTGCGCACATTATTGATATTAACATGGGCTGTCCGGCGAAAAAGGTTTGTAATGCCATGGCCGGCTCAGCATTGTTACCGCATGAAAAGCTGGTCGGTGAGATTCTCGATGCTGTGGTAAATGCCGTTGATGTGCCAGTCACACTGAAAATTCGTACTGGTGCCGATCGGCAAAACAAAAATGGTCTGCGTATTGCACAAATTGCTGAACAAGCCGGTATTCAGGCATTGGCTATCCATGGTCGTACCCGCGCCGATTTATATAAAGGTGAAGCGGAATACGATACCATTGCCGAAATCAAAAGCCGCATCGCTATTCCGGTAATTGCCAATGGTGATATCGACAGCCCCGAAAAAGCACGAGTCGTTCTAACAAAAACCGGCGCTGATGGTTTGATGGTAGGTCGTGCAGCGCAGGGGAATCCGTGGCTGTTTCAGCAAATTTTGCATTATCTGAGTACCGGCGAGCATTTAGCCTTGCCACCAATAACAGAAGTTCGTGACATCTTGATTACGCACCTGAAAACGCTGTACGATTTCTATGGAGAATATTCTGGTGTCCGCATGGCGCGTAAACATATTGCTTGGTATAGCAAGGGTTTACGCGAGGGCAATGCATTTCGTCAGCAAATGAATCAGTTTGAACATGCAACGCAGCAACTGGCGTACACTGAAGACTTTTTTACGCAATTGGCCGAACAGGCTCAGCAAAAGGACCCGCTAGCGGCATGAACCAAGCACTCGACTCTGACATTGAAGGTTGCGTGAATTTCGGCGTCAGCGCCGAAAATCGCCACGCGCCGCTGAAAGAATGTGTCGAGCATGCATTACACAGTTATTTTCAGCAGCTTGATGGCACACCCACTGCCAATCTTTACAATATGCTCATGACGGAAGTTGAAGTGCCGCTGCTACGTGCGACATTAGAACACACGCATGGCAACCAATGCCGCGCCGCCGAGATTCTCGGTATTAATCGCGGCACCCTTCGCAAAAAACTCAAACATTACGGCCTCTAAGCCGTTTTTTATTTTTTTTGGAACCTGCATGAACCCGATCCAACGCGCGTTGTTAAGTGTTTCTGACAAAACTGGTATTGTCGCCCTAGCTGAACAACTTCACGCCCTTAATGTTGAATTACTTTCCACTGGTGGTACGGCCAATCTACTCGCTGAAGCCGGTTTGCCGGTGATTGAAGTCTCTGACCATACCGGTTTTCCGGAAATGATGGCCGGCCGAATCAAAACCCTGCACCCGAAAATTCATGGCGGCCTGCTGGGCCGGCGGGGCACCGATGAAGCCATCATGGCAGAACATGCCATCAAACCGATTGATTTGGTGGTGGTGAATTTATATCCGTTTGAAGCGACGGTGGCCCGCGACGACTGCACCCTGTCGGAAGCTATTGAGAACATCGATATTGGTGGCCCGACCATGTTACGTGCAGCAGCCAAAAATCATGCTGACGTCACGGTGCTGATTGATCCTTCCGATTATGATCGGGTAATCGACCAAATCAAAACCCAGGGTGCGACTGACGATGCCACCCGTTTCGATCTGGCGCTGAAAACCTTTGAGCACACGGCGCGTTACGACGGCATGATTGCAAATTATCTCGGCACGATCGCCGATAATGGCAGCAAGACGGCTTTCCCAAGAACATTTAACAGTCAGTTCCAGAAAAAGCAGGCCATGCGCTACGGTGAAAACCCGCATCAACAAGCAGCATTTTATACGGAAGCGGTACCGGAATCCGGCTCAATCGGTGCCGCCGTCCAGCGGCAAGGTAAAGAATTATCCTATAACAATATCGCTGACACCGATGCGGCGCTTGAATGTGTGAAAGCATTCACCGATAAGCCCGCCTGCGTTATTGTCAAACATGCCAATCCTTGTGGTGTGGCATGCGCCGATGATTTGCTGACCGCTTATGATCGGGCCTATCAAACCGATCCGACATCTGCTTTTGGCGGCATTATTGCCTTTAACCGCGAGCTCGACGCCAAAACCGCTCAGGCCATCATTGATCGGCAATTTGTCGAAGTGATTATTGCGCCAAGTGTCAGCCAGGCGGCCAGCGATATTATCAGTAAAAAAGCCAATGTCCGGCTGCTAAGCTGCGGCGAATTGCCAGCGCAAGCCGCGAAAGGCCTGGATTTCAAACGGGTGACCGGCGGCTTGCTGGTGCAGGATCGGGACATTCAACTGGTCACTGCCGAGCAATTAAAAGTCGTCACCAAACTGGCACCCGATGCCGGCCAGCTTGCCGATTTGATGTTTGCTTGGCGGGTGGCTAAATACGTTAAATCCAATGCTATTGTTTATGCCAAAAATCAGCAAACCGTCGGTATTGGTGCCGGTCAAATGAGCCGTGTTGTATCAAGTCGTATTGCCGGCATTAAAGCCGAAGATGCGGGATTAACCGTGCCGGGTGCCGTGATGGCCTCCGATGCTTTTTTCCCGTTCCGGGATGGTTTGGATGCCGCCGCCGCAGCGGGTATCAAAGCCGTTATTCAACCAGGCGGATCCATGCGTGATGATGAAGTGATTGCGGCCGCCGATGAGCATGGTATTGCCATGGTATTTACCGGCATGCGGCATTTCCGACATTAATTATGCCCCGGGATCGCGCGCAGTCGCTCCGGCTTTTTCAGGCGCATAATCACGTTCAATTAAGCCGGTTGACTGCTTTTGCGCCGCATCCCCAAACGTTATTTTTTCAACTGTTACCGCTGATTTTGCATGGCAATTTTAAATTATTGCCCGGCTTTGTCAGTGAAGACTGTCCGGCGGGAATTATTGATTACCAGCCGGATATCAGCAGTCTGCGGGCTGCCAGCAGTGTTGATCGAAACTTTCAATTTCGCCGCAGGACACTCCGCCGTTATGCGCTGCGCGGCGTTTATTTGCTCAACAGCTTTAACGGTTTCAGCTATCCGCAAAATTCCCAATTCACGTTGTGGCTGGTTCACAATGCGCATTTGCCTGCTGAAGACCGCACGGCACTGCTGGCTAAACTACAGGCGATTACTGACTGGGCAGCCCAGCTTGGCATTACGTTAGATAGTCTGATGGTCAGCGAGGCTGATGTACGTCTGCATCCAGAAATTCAACGTGATTTAACGCATTTCTACGCAAACGGGCTGGTGCTGGCAGGGAGCCTGCCCTTATGGTGGCTGATCGCCAGTGATGAGCAGGATGATTACCACAAAATTGCTGATCGCCTGCTGGCGCAGCATCAACTCAGCCATTACAGTTTGCTAGATTTTGGAAAAGTGCCGTCGCACACACCACAACAGTTGCTTTCAGAACTGCTGCAATGCTGGTCGGCAGCCTTTGAGGGTGATCCACGCCAAGATTTAGCGTTGCTGTTTGTCGCTCAGCAATGCCAGTTATTTCCCAAAGCAGCAGATTTAAGTCTGTTACTGAAGCAAGCCATCGATAATGATGAACAGGATAGTGCTGTGTTGAGCAAGGCAAGTTTACAATTAACGGCTTTGCAGACGCTTCTCAGTACTGAAGATATGCATCGCGCCCGGCAATCGTTGTATTTACAGTCGCAAGAACGGTTATCACATAAAGTATTACATCCCGCATATCCGTGGCGACGGCAGTTTATCAGTGCTTTGACCGATAACTGGCAATGGTCTGCGATGGAGTTGCGTGGCCTAGATCAACCGCTAACATTGGGTTTGCGCGAATTACTCAAACAGCCCGCGAAGCGGTGGCAATGGCTTGCTGAAATCTTAACAATGGCCGGGCAATTCGCCCAGTCAAATTTACTTTCTGAGGACGGCATTAAAATTGCCCGTAAACGTCTAAATTTAAAACAGCAGCCGCCGGCGGATGTTATCCCACAGTTGGATTTATCAGTTTTTGCTGACAATGGGCTCGAACAGCTCAACCTCAACCGGCAAAGTGAGCAAAGCCGCTGGCAACTGAGCGATCTGCCCACCGGCACCGCGCCGAAACAAGCTTTGTATGCGGATAAAGCCTTAGTAAATGTGCTGGCATTTGCCATTATCAATGGTCTGTTAAGCCGCAATAGCTGGTTGCGAATTAATGATCCCCAGCCGCAACTGGCCAGTCATCATATTTTAGAGCTAAGCCAATTACTACGCCGCTCGACGCTGGCAACACCATTACCGTCACCTGCCAGCGAAGCGCTGAACCAACCCGCCAGCGCGACAAAAATAATTATGCTGGCAAATTTACAGCCGGCACCACTGGACCACCTGCAACAACTGGGGTTGCAATTAAGCAGTAAGCTAAACGATCCGCTCAGTTTCAGCTCAGCGCAAACCAACCTTATCGCAAGCGTGGATGTATTATTGCTGAGCAGTTGGGGTCAATGGCATCAACTTTCATTTTCGGGACCCGATGCGGTCATTGAGATGCTGGCGACGTTGCTCCGCTGGCAACCGTCGCCGGACATGATTAACGATCTTTTGTGCTGGTGTCCCACAGCAAATTTTGGCCAGGTGATCAGTCAGCGGTTACAGTCGTTGCTCTTTGATATTTTGAACTTTCATCAAACGACCTCAGCTAATGGCCGGTATTTGCTGCGCACTGGCCGGCAATTCTGGCAAATACACTGGCAAGATTCGCTGATTGAAACCCAGCGCCTTTCCAAAATAACATTTCCAATAGAAGCTAGTACTGATTCATCCATTGCTATTCGGGTTGATCCATTGCTGGATAAATAATCCAATATCAATGCCCTTTAACGTTAAACCTTTTGCTTTAGGCTCTGCTCTTTTATGATGTAGCGGCATAGCATTTACAGGAACCAATATGATTAAAGTGGCAATTGTCGGTGGCACCGGCTACACCGGCGTCGAACTGCTCCGGCTACTCGTTAACCATCCGGAGGTTGAAATCCGCCTTATCACTTCGCGCAGTGAGGCAGGTATGCCGGTTGCCGATATGTTTCCGAATTTACGTGGTCATCTGGATCTGCAATTCAGTGAACCCGATGAAGCGGCACTTGCTGCGTGCGATGTAGTGTTTTTTGCGACACCGCATACCGTTGCCATGAGCAGTGTGCCGGTGTTATTAAAGCGCGGTGTAAGGGTTATAGATTTATCGGCCGATTTTCGGCTGAAAGACACCGACTTATGGGCACAGTGGTATAACACGCCACATACCTGTCCGGAATATGCCAAACAAGCTGTTTATGGCTTACCGGAATTGAATCGTGATGCAATCCGCGATGCGCAATTGGTGGCCGTGGCGGGTTGCTATCCAACTGCCGTGCAGTTGGGTTTTTATCCTTTGCTAAAAGCGGGACTCATCGATCCCATGCAACTGATTGCCGATGCTAAATCCGGTACCAGCGGCGCTGGTCGCAAAGCGGCGCTCGGCACCTTATTGACCGAAGCCGCCGAAAGCATGAAAGCTTATGGCGTTGACGGTCATCGGCATTTACCGGAAATCCGGCAAACATTGACACAAATGGCTGGCGGCAACATCGGTCTGACCTTTGTACCTCATTTAACCCCAATGATTCGTGGCATTCATGCCACCTTATATGGCCGATTGCAGCGTCAGGTCGATTTACAGCTATTGTTTGAGCAACATTATGCCGATGAACCGTTTGTCGATGTGATGCCGGCTGGCGCACACCCGGAAACGCGTTCCGTGCGGGGTGCCAATGTCTGCCGGCTGGCGGTGCATCAGCCACAAGGTGAAAACACAGTGGTCGTTCTGTCGGTCATTGACAATCTGGTTAAAGGTGCCTCCGGACAAGCGATTCAGTGTATGAACATTATGTTCGGTTTATCAGAAACGCAGGGACTGCACAGCATCGCGACGTTACCCTGATGTCACTGCTACGTCCATATGAAATCCGCCAGCGCCGGCCGTTCCGTTGTTTATTGTGGATGGTCATGATTGTGCTGCTAGTGATTGCCGGCCAATGGTATTACCACCGACATATCAGCGAACAGCAGGCGCAGCTATTGGCGGAAAACCTGCAATTAAAAACAGAGCTCGCCGAACTGGAGACCAATTATCAGGCACTTAGTCAGACCCGTAACAGTCATGAGCAAATACAGGCGATTCATCAGGCAACGACCACGCAACTGGAATCGCGTTTACAACAGTTGCAGCAAAAAGTTATTGATCTGAATAAAGAATTATTGTTTTATCAGAACGTCACGCAGGGCACGGGTAGCAGTGAATTACAGGTTCGTGAATTACAACTCCGTGCTGACAACACCAATGCTGCACAGCTACGCTACCGTCTGGTGTTGACGCAGGGTGACAATATCAGTGACCCCATCAATGGTGAAGTTGTCGTTGGCCTGCAAATGTCTGCTGACGCACCTGAAAAAACGGACATTATTGGCGAACATGGGCTGAATCTGCGTTATGTACAGGTTATTGAAGGCAGCTTTGCCCTGCCGGCAAAAGCACCGGAAAAGTTAGTGGTGACATTGACGCAGAAAAATAAAAAACTGACGTCCCGAGCCTTTAACTGGCAAGAAATTATGCTCAACGATTGATGAGGTAAAAGATGTTCAGCAAGCAAAAAAAACAAAAAGCCCGCAAAGCCTCCCGCATTGAAACGCTCATTGGTGAAAATACCCATATCAAAGGGGACGTTCATTTCAGTGGCGGCCTGCGCATTGACGGCGCGGTGAGTGGCAATATTATTGCCGATGAAGGGGAAGCTGCCATGCTTACCCTGAGTGAAAAAGGCCGTATACAAGGCGAAATACACGTCGCACATCAGCTTATTAACGGCCGGGTCAATGGGCATATTTATGCCAGTGAGCATGTTGAACTTGCTGCCAAAGCGCACATTGATGGCAATGTTTTTTACCGTTTTCTGGAAATGGCCATGGGCGCCGAGGTCAATGGCCAACTGGTGCATGTCAGTGATGAAGAGAGTGGACTGAACGTCAATCATGAACATAATGCAGCCGAAAACCTGCAACTAACCGGCCATGATCAGCAACCGGATAAATCTTGACTAAATTAGTCAGATATTAGATACTGTCATTCGTTATAAAATTTTTGCAGCGGAGTAAGTTATGACCAGCGAAATGCCCAGTCCAGTCCTGTTTACCGATTCGGCAGCATCGAAAGTCAGTGAATTAATTGCTGAAGAAGGCAATGATCAGCTGAAACTGCGGGTATTTATTACTGGCGGCGGTTGTTCGGGTTTTCAGTATGGTTTTACTTTCGAAGAGCAAGTCAGCGAGGGTGATACCGAGGTTGAAAAAGGCGGTGTCACATTGTTAATTGACCCCGCCAGCTATCAGTATCTGGTCGGCGCAGAAATTGATTACACCGATGGTGTTGAAGGTTCACAATTTGTTATCCGTAATCCGAATGCAACCACCACTTGTGGCTGTGGTTCTTCTTTTTCGCCTTAATCATTTCACAGTAAGATTCTAAAAAAACCGGCTTAGCCGGTTTTTTTATGTCTGCATTGAAGTGACAGGCATAATAAATAAAAGTATCAGGAGCAGAGAAATGTTTTCAAAATGGCGATGGCTTTTATCTCTGTTACTGCAACAACTATGGTTGCGCGCCGCCTTATTCGGTATTCTGGCAGTCGCCATTGCTTTATTGGCAATACCTCTGGAACAACTTGTCGAAAATCCGCTGCCATTTGCTATCAGCAGTGAGGCAGTTGCCGATATCCTTGATATTCTGGCTTCCAGCATGCTGGCTGTAACAACTTTTTCGCTCGGCGTCATGGTGACGGCATATGGCTCTGCCAGTTCTGGCGCTACGCCTAGGGCCAATCAATTAGTTAAAAAAGATGCTACCAGCCAGAATGTACTGGCCACTTTTCTGGGCAGTTTCATTTATAGCTTAGTGGGCATTATCGCTATGCACATGAATGTGTATGGTGAAACCGGCCTTATCATTTTATTCACTACTACCATTGCTGTTATTGCGCTGATAGTCATTACTATGTTGCGCTGGATCGAACATCTGACGATCCTGGGTCGGCTTGCTGAAACTACCAAACGTGTCGAAGTCGCCACCCAAAAAGCGCTAAGTGAGTGGCGAGGTCATCCTTGCCTGGGTGGCAAACCACTGCCCGATTCTGATATTCCTGCTGATGCTGTGGCTGTTTACACCGATTCGGTGGGATATATTCAGCATGTTGATATCGGGGCCTTGTCCGATAGTGCAACATCACATCAAGCTGAAATTGCCGTCTTGCAAATGCCTGGTAAATTTGTGCACCCGGGTAAGCCTATTGCCTGGTTACGTAATTGTCTTGATCCTGATGTTATCTCCGACATTCGCAATTGTTTTTCGATAGGTGATCAGCGCTCATTTGAACAAGATCCCCGTTATGGTCTGTGTGTTTTGGCGGAAATTGCCTCCCGGGCTTTATCACCGGCAGTTAATGATCCTGGCACAGCGATTGATATTATTAGTCGCGGCGTTAGGGTTTTGCAGGATTGGCGCACTGAAAAATCTAATAGCGAAACGGTCATTTACGAACGTATTTTTGTCCCACAATTGTGTCTGACAGATTTGCTGGATGATTTGTTTTTACCGATCGCCCGAGATGCCTCTGGATTGATTGAAGTGCATATCCGATTACAAAAAGCCCTGCTGGCATTAACGGCGATCGATGCCGCTACTTTTGAAAAAGAAGCCAAACGTATTGCCCAACATGACTGGGCATTCGCTGAAGCAGCTTTGACGCTCAATCGTGATAAATATCGACTGCAACAGCTACTCGAAAAATTTAATTAAACCAGCGTTTTTATATTTTCATTTTACTGTCATAACTTTTTTCTATAATATGAATGAACGTTCATTCATATTATATATCCCAACTTGATGACTACTGACCGCCCCAGTTCTGTAAAACGTGAAGCTATTTTGAATGCTACGCTGGCATTACTTGCCAGCAGTGGTTTTCATGGCTTTTCTATCAAACAATTAGCTGCTAAAGCTGGTGTGGCTACCGGCACCATCTATTTATATTTTGAGGATCGTGATTCCTTAATTCGCGAATTACATATGAATATTCTGCAGCGATTTGCTGAAGCGATGTTTGCCGATCACAATGTGCAGTTACCGCTGGCTGAACAACACCATCATTTGTGCTGTAATTTGTGGCGGTTTCTGATCAGTAACCCTTCGGTATTACTGAGCAAAGCACAGTTTGACCACTTGCCACCGGATATCTTACGCAGCCAGCGTGATGATGCCTGGAGCTTGTTTGCACCCTTACGTGAGCTGTTTGCCAAAGGTCGGCAAAACGGACAAATCAAGGATTTGCAGGACGATGTCCTGGCCAGTCTCAGTTTTGAGCCATATATGTATCTTGCACGTCAGCAATTAATTGGCGTTATCCAGATTGACACCGACAAGCTGTGCGAAATTATTACCGCATCCTGGGATGCCATAGCCCAGTCACCAGCGGCTTGATACAGGAGTTTCTATGTTCACCCGTAAACCTTTTCACTTATTAATTTTCTCCGTTCTGCTCGGCAGTTTGATGCTTAGCGCCTGTATCAAAGACAGTCAGTCTGAGCAGCATAATGCAACGCCAGAAACGCCGCTGAAAACGGCTGTGGAAGTGGTTGAATTAAAGCGCCAAGCAATCGAACTGCAAACTGAACTCCCCGCACGCACCACTGCAAATCGTATGGCAGAAGTCCGGCCACAAGTAGATGGCATTATCGAAAAGCGGCTGTTTACTGAAGGCGCCAGCGTGAAAGCAGGTCAGCAGCTTTA
>JAWWAG010000013.1:0-26125 GCA_033721795.1 Methylophaga sp.
CGCTATCGTACTTATCACGGCTGCGCCATGTCGCCTGCTACGCAATCCGCATCCATTGCCGCTTGGAATGATGAGGCACATGTCGCGCATAACCGCACGCTTTACCGGGAAAAATTTCAGGCTGTACTGGAAATTCTGCAGCCGGTAATGAAAGTCAGCCAGCCTGAGGCTAGCTTTTATCTCTGGGCAGAAACCCCAATCGCTGACACCGATTTTGCCCGTGAGTTATTTCACCAATTTAACGTCACCGTGTTACCCGGCCGATTTCTGGCACGTGATACCAAGCACGGCAATCCTGGCATTAATCGCATCCGTATGGCGCTGGTCGCTTCTCAGGAAGAGTGTGTTGAAGCTGCCTATCGGATCCGCCAATTTATCGAATCTTTATCCTAACTGGAGCTGTTTTCCATGAGCGAAATTCAATCAATAATCGAAACCGCATTTGAGCGTCGAGCTGACATTACCCCGAAAAATGCTGACAGTGATGTCCGCAATGCCGTCAATCAAGCCTTATCTATGCTTGATAACGGCACTGCCCGCGTTGCTGAAAAACAAAATGGCGACTGGGTCGTTAACCAGTGGCTGAAAAAAGCGGTATTGCTGTCGTTCCGTTTAAATGACAATAAACCAATAGCGGGTGGTGAAACCCAGTATTTCGATAAAGTTGAGCCGAAATTTGCCAGCTTCAGCGAAGCTGATTTCAATAAAGCCGGCGTCCGGGTTGTCCCTCCCGCAGCTGCACGTCGTGGTTCCTATATTGCGCCGGGCGTTGTATTGATGCCTTCTTACGTTAATATCGGTGCTTATGTGGATTCCGGCACAATGGTCGATACTTGGGCGACTGTTGGCAGCTGTGCGCAAATCGGTAAAAACGTGCATTTATCCGGCGGTGTTGGTATCGGCGGTGTATTGGAACCATTACAAGCCGGCCCGACTATTATCGAAGATAATTGCTTTATTGGTGCCCGTTCAGAAGTGGTTGAAGGCGTAATCGTTGAAGAAGGTTCCGTTATCTCAATGGGCGTTTATATTGGTCAGAGCACTAAAATATTCAACCGTATGACTGGTGAAATCAGCTATGGTCGTATTCCGGCAGGTTCGGTTGTTGTGTCCGGTAACTTACCGTCAAAAGATGGCAGCTACAGCCTGTATTGCGCTGTTATCGTCAAACAGGTCGATGAAAAAACCCGCGGTAAAGTCGGCATTAACGAATTACTGCGTGATATTTAAATATTTTTTAAGCTGATAATGTCCTCCCCGCCTTTGCGGGGAGCATCCTTAATTACACAGCAATAAATAGATAAACATTTTTTAATTTCAGATTGAAATAATTCAGACTTTACGATGATTGTTTACGGCATTAAAAACTGCGATACCGTCAAAAAAGCGCGCCGCTGGCTGGATGCACATGCAGTCATCTATCAATTTCATGATTTACGAACCGATGGTTTCGATCGGCAGACAATAGAAAACTGGTTACACTCAGTTGACTGGCAGACCTTGCTCAATAAGCGCGGTACCACCTGGCGCAGGCTTGAGGATCCGCGTAAAGAAACACTGGATAAGCGCACTGCTGTCGATTTAATGCTGGATAATCCAACGCTGATTAAACGGCCGGTAGTATGTGATACCGATGGCTGTCATGTTGGCTTTAATGAACAGGAATACCTAAATCGTTATGGCCACTGAATTCACATCAACCATTGAACTCACCCGCGAATTAATTCGGCGCAACAGCGTGACGCCGGATGATCAGCAATGTCAGCTGCTGCTGGCCAAACGACTTGCCGATAAAGGCTTTAATGCTGAGCATTTACGCTTTGGTGAAGTCGACAATCTCTGGCTGCGTCGAGGCCATCAGGGACCGCTGTTTGTGTTTGCTGGCCATACCGATGTGGTGCCGACCGGTCCACTGGATAAATGGACCCACGACCCTTTTGCTGCCGAGATTATTGATGGCATGTTGTATGGTCGGGGAGCTGCCGACATGAAAGGCAGTATCGCCGCGATGGTCACTGCCTGTGAGCGGTTTATCGAACGGTTTCCAGAGCATCAGGGCAGCATTGCCTTTTTGCTGACCAGTGATGAAGAAGGCCCGGCAACCGATGGTACTGTAAAGGTAATTGATACCCTACAAGCCCGTCAGGAACATATTGACTGGTGTCTGGTTGGTGAACCCACCAGCAGCGATAAAGTTGCTGATGTTGTTAAAAATGGCCGGCGGGGTTCACTCAATGGATATCTGACCGTCAAAGGTAAACAGGGTCATATTGCCTACCCACATTTAGCTGATAACCCCCTGCATCGTCTGGCACCGGCTTTGACAGAGCTGTGCGCTGAAGTCTGGGATAACGGCAATGCTGATTTTCCGCCGACCAGCTTTCAGATATCGAATCTTAACAGCGGTACCGGGGCCACCAATATTATTCCCGGCAGCGTTGACATGATTTTTAACTTCCGTTATTCCACAGAAGTGACTGATCAGCAGCTACAACAACGGGTTGAAGCTATTCTTGATAAGCATGGCATCAACTATCAACTTGACTGGGTATTATCCGGTCAACCGTTTCGTACCGCTGGTGGTAAATTACTCGAAGCAGTACAGGAAGCAGTCAAAACGGTTACTGGTTTTAGCACCGAATTATCGACCTCCGGCGGCACCTCAGATGGGCGGTTTATTGCGCCAACGGGGGCACAGGTGATTGAGCTTGGCCCGCTCAATGCCACTATTCATCAAATTGATGAGTGCGTTTCGGTGGCCGATCTGGATATACTATCGGCCGTTTACGAAAAATTACTGGTTAATTTACTCAGCTAAATCATGCAAAACCGTCGTCATCATTTCAAATGGCTTTATCTGCTGGCAGCCCTGGTGCTGTCATTGCAGAGCTTTGCTATTTGGCATGATACGGCGCATCCCTTCCATACTGCCGACGCCCAGTGTGAGCGGCTGGAAATCATCAAGCACATGCCGGTGGTTAATGCCAATCCGTCATTGCTTGTTTCAGGCACCCCTGTCCTGGTGCAGATTATCGCTGTTGCCGACCATCATCTGACGGTTAAAAATCGTCACCTGCCGCAGTTGATTCGCGGCCCACCTGTTTTCTCATAACGCCCTGACAATCATTTCTGTTTTTTGGGATCGCGCCTTTTTAACGCGCAGCGATCTCTGGTGTTATGAGGATTTTTTTATGTTTACCCCAAATAAATTGGCCGTGCTGCTGGGTGCAGCGCTGGCTGCGATGCCATTGGCTACAACGGCTGAAGCTGCTGATGTGGTCAGTATTCCCAGTTTGACTGTGACTGCCGATCCGCTTGGCGCACGCAGTCCCGATGAATTAATTTTGCCGGTCACGGTGCTGGCTGATGAAGAACTTGATAAAAAACGTGCCGGTACACTCGGTGAAACCCTTGATGGTCTGCCAGGTGTCGCTAATTCGGACTTTGGTCCCGGTGTTGGCCGGCCGGTCGTGCGTGGTCTGCAAGGTTCACGCGTTCAGGTTCTGGAAGATGGTATGAAAACTGTCGACGTATCCGGTGAAGGTGGCGATCATACGATTGCAATTGATCCTGCTCGCGCAGAGCAAATTGAAGTATTTCGTGGCCCGGCAACCCTACTCTATGGCAGTGGCGCGGCCGGTGGTGTAATCAATGTTAAAAGCGATCGTTTTAATCCGGAGTTTGGCGATGCGCCGCGTGTTGATGGTGAAATGGGCTACGGCTTTAATGGCGATGAACGTCGTGGCCGTTTAGGACTGGAATTACCGGTCACGGACAGTTTCGTCCTGCGCACTGATTACAGTCTGCGCCGTAGCCATGATTTTGATATTGATGGTTTCCAGCAACAAGGCCAGACCGCTGGTGATAAAGATACGCTGCAAAACAGCGCTACCGATACCGATGCTTTTTCAGTGACCGGTCTGTTAAAAGGTGATTGGGGCCATGCCGGTTTAGGTTACAGCCGTTGGCGAACCAACTATGGTATTCCGGAAGTAACGCTGGGTATTGGCGAGGAAGAACAGGAGCAGATCCGTGCTGATTATGATCGCGTCGACTTTCGCAGTGAATTTAATGATCCATTGCCGGGTTTCACTTCTGCCCGTCTGAAAATGGCCTATACCGAGTTCAATCAACAGGAAGTCGGTACCGAGTTGGATAATGGTCAGTTTGTCGAAAGCGAAGCTGAAACCAGCTTTGAAAATGATGAGACGGACCTGCGTCTGGAAATGGTGCATTTGCCGATTGGCATGTGGCAAGGGGTGCTGGGGCTGCAATTTAATGATCGTGATTTTCAGGCTGATGGCGCCGGACATCACCATGGCGGTGGCGAACATGGTGATGAAGGCTTTTATGTCCGTGCAAATAAAACCCAATCATTCGGCGCATTTTTGCTGGAAGAACTGCCCACTGATTTTGGCCGGCTGGAGTTTGCTGCTCGTATTGATCATGTTGATTCCGATCCATCAGTTCTGGACGAGGAACGGCATATAGAACTGCCAGGCGGCGTGGAACTGGAACAAGCAGCGGATATCGGCGACCGCAGCTTTACCCCCTTTAGTTTGTCGGCGGGTTCAATCGTCGATTTGGATGCGCGGCATCATTTACGTTTAGCGGTAACCCGTTCACAACGGGCGCCATCCGCTGAACAGTTATATGCCTTTGGCAGCCATGCCGCTGCTGGCACACTGGAAATCGGTGATCCGGATCTAGATGAAGAAACCTACACCAATTTTGAAATCGGTATTGACCGTCATGCGGGTCTATTCCGTTACGATGCAACGCTGTTTTATAACCGTGTCAAAGACTTTATCTATCTGGAGTCACAGGATGATGGCACCGGTAACGCGGTCACCGTTGACGGTGACACGCTGGTATTTAACGAGCAGGCTGATGCTGAGTTTTATGGTGCAGAATTTACCGCGATTGCTGATTTGATTGAGGGACCAATGCCATTGAGTGTGCGTTTCAGCGGGGATCATGTTCGCGGCAAACTTCGAGATGGTGGGGATTTACCCCGTATCACCCCCACCCGACTCGGTGTCGGATTTGACACCGGTTATGGAGATTGGGATTTAAGCATCGATTATCGGCGTGTCTTTGAGCAAAATAAAACCGCGATCGCGGAAGACAATACCGATGGCTATAATCTGGTGTCGTTTGACTTGTTCTGGCGTCCGGACAGCTTTAAAGGCGGTGAAATCTTTGTTCAGGGCCGTAATCTGCTGAATGAAGACGGTCGCAGACATACCAGCTTCCTGAAAGATGAAGCGCCGATAATCGGTCGAACCATTATGACCGGTGTGCGCTTTAATTTTGGAGATTAATTCACCTTGAGTAAACAAAAAAGCCCGGTCTTACGCCGGGCTTTTTTGTTGGTGATGGTCAAAATACAGCGAATTTGTTAATTTGCTGTTATTCATTCAAGGAGCCCGTTATGGCTGACGAACAGGAAAACAGTACGCCAAAAGTCATTTATATTTTATATCTGGTGGGGATTTTACTGCCGGTGATGACAATTATCGGCGTGATCGTGGCTTATGTATTTCGTGGTGACGCCAGTGCCAATATGCAATCGCATTACACCTTTCAGATCCGCACTTTCTGGATCAGTCTGTTATTGCAAATTATCGGTTGGCTGACGCTGGCCATCGGTATTGGCTGGCTAATTCTGCTGATCTGGCTTATCTGGCTGATTGTTCGCTGTGTCAAAGGGCTGCGCATTGTCAGTAAGAACTTGCCTTACCCTAATCCAAAAACCTGGCTATTGAGCTAATCACTCACCTCGGTGTATAGCGAACGGTCCATTGGCCTGTTGCGTAGGCATGATTTCCAGTGTGGTGACATTGACATGTTTGGGGGTATTAACCAGCCAGAAAATGGTGTCGGCTATATCCTCAGCGGTCAGTGCCTGCGTATTGGCATACAATTTATCTGCACGCTCACGGTTTTCTTTAAAGCGTACAATTGAAAACTCGGTCTCAGCATTACCCGGTTCGATATTGCTGACCCGCACACCGGTGCCTAATAAATCAGCGCGCAAAGTCAGCGAAAACTGCCTGACAAACGCCTTGCTGGCCCCATAAACATTCCCGCCAGGATACGGCCAGTTACCGGCAACCGAGCCAATATTAATGATATACCCTTCGCCACGCTTGACCATTTTCGGCAGCAACAAATGGGTGCAGCGTATTAAGCCTTTAATATTGGTATCGACCATGCGCTCCCAGTCATCAAGCTGCGTTTCATAAGCGGGCTCCATACCTAAGGCCAGACCGGCATTATTAACCAGCACATCTATCTCGCAAAAAGCCTCCGGAATAGCCTTAATTGCTGCTTCCGTGGCCTTGCGATCGCTGATATCAAAATCAGTAATATACGTCTGTTCTGACCCACCCAGCTCAGCTTGCAGTTTTTCCAGTCGCTCCCGGCGGCGACCGGTCAAAATCAAACGCCAGCCCGCATTGGCAAACAATCTTGCAGTGGCTTCACCAAAACCAGCGGTGGCACCCGTGATCATAATGATTGGCGTTTTATCAGACATATCTATTTTCCGTTTTTACAGTTTGCTCAAGCACCTTCGGCAAAGACGATGGTGCGCCGGCCACTGATAATAATACGATGCTCAATATGGGCTTTTACAGCGCGGGCCAGCACCAGTCGTTCAATATCCTTACCGATCATCACCAAATCTTCCGGACTGTTATCGTGTCGCACCCGCTCAACATCCTGCTCGATGATTGGTCCCTCATCAAGCTCAGCGGTAGCGTAATGCGCCGTGGCACCGATTAATTTGACACCGCGCTCGTAGGCCTGATGATAGGGTTTCGCGCCCTGAAAAGCCGGCAAAAAACCATGATGAATATTGATGACTTTGCCAGAAAATTCGCGGACAAAATCCTCAGAGAGAATTTGCATATACCGCGCCATCACTACCAAATCAATTTGATATTCAGCCAGCAGCGCTTTGATTTGTGCTTCTTGTTGCGGTTTGGTGTCATGCGTTATCGGCAGATGATAAAACGGTTTACCAAACTGCCGGGCCATATCGGCTAAGTCCTCATGATTACCAATAATCAGCGGAATATGGCATTTCAATTCACCTTCGTATTCCCGCAACAATAAATCAAACGGACAATGCGATGCTTTGGTCACCAATAATGCGACGCGGTAAGGTGTCTTGCTATAACGAACCGACCAGTTGAGCACCATTTGTGTCGCCAGTTCTGAAAAGGCAGATTCCAGTTCAGCGTGCGATATCTGATCCTCATCTTCGAGTTTCAGACGCATAAAATAACGGCTGTTTTCGGTATCGGTGTATTGCTGACAATGCAGAATGTTATAACCACGATGGGCAAAAAAGCCGGTAATACCCGCCAGCAAACCTTTCTGGTCGGCACATTGGATCAGAAATACAATGGATTTCATCTGCTGGCCCTTAGCCTGATAAAAGCGCAAAGCCTAGCACTTTGCCAGCCATTTATGAATATTCGTTATATTTGTCGGCGCGGCCTTTAACTCTATCTTTAGGGTATTTGGCGGCATTTTTTTGCATCTTACGACTGATAACGGCCGGTAAATCTATTTGCAGATCGTGACATAGATACGTTAAGTAAACGGCAACATCAGCAATTTCATCTTCCAGCGCCTCGCGTTTATCTGAGGCCAGCATGGTTTGTACTTCATCTGGTGTACGCCACTGAAACCATTCCAATAATTCCGCCGCTTCTATCGACAATGAAATAGCGATGTCTTTGGGATTATGAAACTGTTCCCAGTCACGTTCGCGGCGAAAGGTAAGTAATTGCTGTTTTAAAGTGTCATCAATCATGATTTAAAAAGCTTTCCACAGTCTGACAAAAGGCTTCAGGCTTATCAGCGTGCACCCAATGACCGGCATTGGCAATCCTCAGCAATTGCACATTCCTGAACCACTGGCGGATCTGCTGACGATCTTCAGTGCCAATATAATCAGAATCGCCGCCACAGATAAATAACGTGGGCTGAACAATGGTCGCTGTTGGAGTGACAGCCTGTAACAGGGACGGGTAATTACAAGATAAATGTTCCAGATTAATCCGCCAGGTCAACTGGTCGTCGTGCACAGTAAGATTCATTAATAAAAAGCTGCGCACGGCTTGATCCGGGATCATAGCAGCCATCGCTTTATCGACTTCATTGCGCTGCCTGAAATGCGCCAGATTGACTGCCATCAGGTTTTTAAAAATCTGGCTATGAGTGTCCGGGTACGAGCGCGGCGCAATATCAACGACGATTAATTTATTAAGAAGCTGCGGATAATCAATGGCAAATTGCATGGCGACCTTGCCACCGATGGAATGTCCCAGCAAGTTAACTTTATCAACACCAAGTTCGGCCAAAACATCCACAATATCAGCAGCCATCAATCGATAGTTTTGCTGAGGGTGCTGAAAAGATCGCCCGTGATTACGCAGATCCACACTGATAACTTGCCGTGTTTTCGACAGTTGTCGGGCAATGCCACGCCAATTGTCGGCTGAGCCGAACAGACCATGGATAAGTAATAAAGGTGTTCCGCCCTCGCCGACGATTTGATAATGCAAGCTCATAAGATCAGCAGTTTGCCGCTATAATGTCTCGCTTTCAATATGTGCTTTAAGGTTAGTAAAAATGGATGAAGTCGTTTTAATGATGCTGGTCAAACAGTATGCCGATAAGTTTGGTATTACTTTCAGTTCCAAGCACCTCGATGATGATGACAAAAAAGCCAAACTGGTTAGCCTGATGCAAGAAGCACTGGCCGGAAAACGTGGTCCGGTCAAGGATGCTGATTTAGAGGCATAAAAAAAGCCATCGCAGGGATGGCTTTTTTCGGGTCTCAAAAAGCTCAAATTACAGTTTTTCAAATACCAAACAGGCGTTTGTGCCGCCAAAGCCAAAGCTATTGGACATAACTGTTTTGATACCGGCATTATCTAGTCTTTCCCGGATAATCTTCATGCCTTCCGCCTGAGGATCTAAATTATTGATATTGGCGGAAGCGGCGATGAAGTCTTCCTCCATCATCAATAAGCTATAAATCGCTTCCTGAACGCCTGCGGCGCCCAGCGAATGACCAGACAGAGATTTAGTAGAACCGACCCAAGGCATATTACCTTCGGCAAATACCTGTTTAATAGCGCGCAATTCAGCCAGATCGCCGACTGGGGTACTGGTTCCATGAGCATTAATGTAATCAACCTTGTCATTGCGCATGGTTGACATCGCCAGATGCATACAACGCTGGGCACCTTCACCAGACGGTGCCACCATATCGTAACCATCCGAAGTCGCACCGTAACCGGTTAATTCGGCATAGATTTTGGCACCACGCGCTTTGGCATGTTCATACTCTTCGAGCACCAACACACCTCCACCACCTGCGATGACAAACCCATCGCGATCGGCATCATAGGCACGTGAGGCTTTTTCAGGCGTATCATTATATTTGGTCGATAAGGCGCCCATGGCATCAAACAACGAACTCATCGTCCAATGTTCTTCTTCAGCACCACCCGCAAAGACAACATCCTGTTTGCCGAGCTGAATCTGCTCCATGGCACTGCCAATACAATGCGCACTGGTGGCACATGCTGATGACATCGAGTAGTTAACACCTTTAATCTTAAACGGTGTCGCCAGACAAGCTGAAGTGGTACTGCCCATCACTTGGGTAACTCGATAAGGACCAACGCGTTTCAAGCCTTTCTCGCGAAGAATATCGGCGGCTTCAACCTGATTGGATGAGGAAGCACCACCAGAGCCCATAATCAGCCCGGTACGTGGATTAGAAACATCAGTCTCGGTTAAGCCTGAATCATCGATAGCCTGTTGCATCGCGATATAAGCGTAAGCTGCTGCATCACCCATAAACCGCAACACCTTGCGATCAATATATTCTTTAAAATCAATATCAAAAAAGCCGGCAACATGACTGCGAAAACCCATATCCGCATAAACTTGTTTGAACTTGATGCCTGAACGGCTCAGTCGCAGCGATTCACTGACCGTTGCCGCATCTAATCCCAGACAGGAAGTAATCCCCAAACCCGTTACAACTACACGTCGCATCGTCATATCCTAAAAATCATCTGTGGAAGTAAACAAACCAACCCGCAGATCTTTGGCAACATAAATTTCGCGGCCATCAACTGAAACCGTGCCATCTGCAATCGCAAGCACCAACTTCCGGGCAATAACCCGCTTTAAGTCAATTTTATAAGTAACTTTTTTAGCGGTCGGTAAGACTTGTCCGGTAAATTTCACTTCACCAGAACCCAGTGCCCGACCACGTCCGGGATTACCGTCCCAGGCGAGGAAAAATCCGACCAACTGCCACATTGCATCCAGTCCCAGACAGCCTGGCATCACCGGATCGCCCGGAAAGTGACATGCAAAAAACCACAGATCCGGATGGATATCAAGTTCGGCAATGATTTCCCCCTTACCGTAGGCCCCTCCGGTGTTGGCGATATGACTGATACGATCCATCATCAGCATATTCGGTATAGGCAGTTGCGCATTGCCGGGTCCGAACATCTGGCCGTGACCGCATTGCAATAGCTCCTCGTAGGAAAATGATGCTTGCTTACTCATGAAAACTCTTGATTATCCCCTCAATTGGGCTGGTTATGATAGCACGATACACTGCAGCACAGAAAAGCTGCACAAATGCAAAAAAAAAGCCACGGCCGGCCGACCGTGGCTATAAAAAATAACTGGAATAATACTAGTTAATGGCTACCGTCTCAGTCGCTTCAGGCGCTTGCACTTCCAAACCTTCCAGTAATAAGCCCATGCTATTCAAAATACGATACATGGCATACGTTTCGTCATATTCAGCTTCCGTCAATGAAATGCGTGACCGAAATAACTCGTTTTCTGAATCCAATAAATCCAGTAGCGTCCGCTGACCTAAACTGAATTGTTGTTGGTAAGCATCACGGGTTTTTTCAGCTGACGCGGCATAGGTTTCAAAATAGACCATCTGGTTGCGCACCGTTTGCAGGGCATTCCACGATAACCGGGTACTTTCCTCAACCTGACGGTAGGTGTTATTGCGAATTTCTGCTGCCTGATTAATCAATGCAGCTGTCTCTTCACGACGCGCCTGATCACGACCACCATTATAGAGGTTATAACGCAGTCTCAACATTGCCTGAAAATCGCGATCTGAGCCACGCACCGCATCAATATTATTGTCCTGACGGGCACCAACTTCAAAATCAAGCCGCGGGAAAAAAGGTGCCAATGCGGTGTCATGCTGAAAATTAGCAGACTCAACATCAGCATTGGCAGATTTTAATGTTGGATGGTTATTAACTGCCATCGCAATCGCTTCTTCAACTGAGGGAGGAATTAAACTTGCTGGTGACTCTGGATCACTCAAGGAAGTCGGCATCACCCCGACAACTCTCAGATAATTGGTTTCAGCATCACGCAAATTACTTTGCTCAGCCATCAAATTAGTTTCTGCCAGAGCGAGCCGTCCTAGACTTTGATCAACATCGGCTCGACGACCTACACCGCGATCAGCGCGCAGCATGATTTGGTCATGTGTCCGTTGATGCGCTTCAAGATTATCCTGCGCAAGTTCTACAATTTTTTGCCGGCGTAATACATTTAAATAAGCATCAATCGCTTCCAGCGCTGTATTTTCTGAGGCGCTGTAAACGGTAAAAGCACGCGAGTTAGTACGGGCTTTTTGACGACTGACTTCATTGGCGGTCTGCATGCCGTCAAATAACATCTGCCGGGCATTTAAACTCGCTTCATTACGGTTGTAACCAACACTATCACCGTTGGCCGGATTATTCCGGGTCGCAGGATTACTGGTCCGCTCGTAACCTGTTCCCAAGCCCAGATCCAAAGTCGGAAAATACCCCGCCCTTGCCTGATCAATTTCTTTTGATACGGCATTACGCTCGTGTACTGCCGACAAAATATCCGGATTCGTTTTTAAAGTAATATCGACTGCTTCGCGTAACGTCTCCGCAGAGGCAACATTTATAAAAGCAAACAATGGGATGGCGAAAATTAACCTTTTCATAATGCATGTCCTATTAATTATGAGCTGTGTTGTTTGCGGCATCCCCTCACACAACACAAATTATTATCCAAACTTATTTCTTTAAGTTTTCCATTAAAAACATTGAGTCCAAGTATATGCCTAAAATCAATGTAAACAAACTATCGTAAATCGCGAAATACAATAGCCAATGACAAACGATCCGGTAAGTTCATTTTTTGAAATATAGTCGTTAAATGTGCCTTAACAGTCCGTTCTGTAATATCCATTTTTCGGGCAATCATTTTATTGGTGGCACCATGGCTGACGAGTGTCGCCACTTCACGTTCTTTGGGCGATAGACTATTGGCCGCTTTACGGTGTGCATCATCAATTTTTGGCGCATGATTCATTTCATCAATCAGTTCGCTGATTAAATGTCGGTCAACCCAGACCTCACCCTGCAAAATAAGGTGAATGGCGATTCGCAATTTTTCCAACGGTAGATTCTGATTAAAGTAGCCACGTGCCCCTTGTTTTAGAGCCGCTATTTGCATTGCAACGGGCTGTTCGGGTCCAACAATTAAAATCCGGCTATCCGGCGCGGCGGCTTTTAAAGCGGCCATCAAATTAGCTTGCTGTGCATTCAAAAGACTTTGTTCGCAAATCAGCATATCAGCTGGCTGAACCGATACCGCTTCTTGCAAAGCATGAATATCACGATAAGCAAAACACAAATAGTCTTCATTCAACAGCGTGCTGATTTCACGCGCTTTACTGGCATCAGCAAAGGCAAGATAAACCCGTGTCTTATTCGTCACATGCTCATTCATTTCAATACCCATGGCTTTAGCGTTCCCGAAGGGCTTCATTTTTGGCTTTCATAATGGGTTTAAGCAAATAATCCATCACTGTTTTTTTGCCCGTCAGAATATCAACGGTGACGGTCATACCGGGAATAATCTCTAAACTGCCCTTGCTGCTTTCAATCTGATTATCCTTTGTCCGTAAATAAATCAGATAAAAACTTTCATCCTTGTCATTGGTGATGGTATCAGCACTGATACGTTCCAACGTCGCTGGCAAACCACCATATATCGAAAAATCATAAGCTGTGAATTTCACCATCGCTTCTTGCCCAGGCCGTAAAAAAGCAATATCAGCCGGTCGAATATGGGCTTCTATAAGCAAATTATCTTCCACTGGAACAATTTCTACCAGATCCTCACCTGGCTGAATAACACCGCCTACCGTATTGAGCAAAATACGCTTAATAGTGCCTTTAACAGGAGAACGTACTTCCGTTCGGGTCACCCGATCCTGTAATGCTGAAGTGGATTCTTCCGTACGATTAAACTCAGCTTTTACCTCACTGAGCTCGCGAGCGGCTTCAGTTTGAAAGCGTGCCCGCTCTTCGGCAATTTTACGATTAACTTCATTTAATGCTGATTGAATCCGGGGAATGGCCAACCGATTGGCATCCATTTCACCGCGTAAATCATTGACCGTGCGTTTCAGACGCAGTATTTCAACTTCAGACATCACACCCTGTGCCACTAATGGCTCAGACATGGATAGTTCCTGATTACTGAGTTCATAACTGCGCTGCAACTGTTGTTGTTTGGCACGGCGTTCAACCAATTCCTGTTGGCGTTGTTCAGCTTGCTGCTGTAACACACTAATCGTACTTTCCAGACGTCGCTGTCTTGATGCATAAAGTTCTTGTTCGTCGGCCGCTAAGATAGGTTGTTCGAATAGTAATTTTTCAGGCAGTACCAAGGGTTTACCTTCGCTCTCAGCTTCCAATCTGGCGACGCGGGCCATTAATTCCCAGTATTTAAGCTGAGTTTCTCGGAAGGAGGATGAAAAACGGGTGTCGTCGATTTTCATCAATACTTCGCCTTTTTCAACAAGCTCACCTTCGGCAACCAGGATTTCGCTGATGATACCGCCTTCCAGGTTTTGCACCACTTGCAAACGGCTCGATGGGACGACTTTGCCTTCACCGCGGGTAACTTCATCAATTTCCGTTACATGAGCCCACCAGCCGGCGCAGATAAAAAACAGCACCGTCAGGATCAACAATGTATGGCCCCCGCGATGTGCCGACTCCATCGTTGCCGAACTGACCTCGGACATAAATTCAATATCATCAGGATGTGTGCGCTTAAACAATCCCATGATTTAACCCTTTGATACCCGGATATGACCGCTCTTCAGCGCCGTCATAATTTGTTCACGCGGACCATCGGCAACCAAACGTCCTTGATCCATGACTAAAATCCGGTCAACTAAACTGAGCAGCGACGCCCGATGCGTAACAAGAAATAATGTTTTATCTTTGATAACTTCGGATAGTTTGGCCTTGAATCGTTCTTCGGTACTGTTATCCATCGCATTCGTCGGCTCATCAAGCACCAGTACCGGCGGATCGGTTAATAAAGCCCGGGCAACCGCTATACTTTGCCGTTGACCACCGGACAGACCTTCACCACGTTCCCCGACCGGCATATCAAACCCGGCAGGATGCCGATTGACAAAATCAGTGACACCTGCGATTTCTGCGGCGCGCAGCACCGCGGTATCTTCAGCAAAAGGCGCCCCCATGGCGATATTGTCGCGGATACTGCCAAAAAACAGCACCACATCCTGGGGGGCGTAGCCCATACTGTGACGCAAATCAACCGGGTCAATCTGCCGGATATCGGTGTTATCAAGCAAGATTGAGCCTTCCATAGGCTCATACAAGCCCAGCAACAGTTTTTCTATTGAGCTTTTCCCTGAACCAATCCGGCCAATCACGGCCACTTTTTCACCTGGATTTATCTTAAAAGTGACTTCTGTCAGGGCATCCATTGGTTGATCCGGATAACGGAAACTGACGTTTTTAAATTCTATGCCACCTTTAAACGCCGGCCGGTGTAGAAACTCACGGCCACTGGGTCGCTCTATCGGCAGGTTCATCATTGAATTCAACGAACTGAGCGCCGCTTTGGAATGATGGTATCGGGTCAGAATCGCCGCCAACTGACTCATTGGTGCCAGCGCACGTCCTGTCAGAATCGTGCAGGCAATCAACGCACCCATGGTTATTTCATTTTCGCTAATGAGATAGACGCCATAAACTACCACGGCGATAGTGGTCATCTGCTGCACAAAGCTGGTTAAATTTACAGCTGTTGTCGACAGCAACCTTGCTCGCTGACTATGCCTCGCTATAAAGCCAATTGTTTGTTCCCATTTGCGCTGTATCGGCGTTTCGGCACCAATGCTTTTAATGGTTTCCAGGCCCGTTAAAGTTTCAATCAGAGTGGCACTTTTCTGTCCTGAATGACGAAATAATTCCTTAACAGAACGGCCCAGCGGAATTTGAATAATCAAGCTAATCAAAATAGTGATAGGAATAACTGCCAGGGGGATGAAAGCAAGATTACCTGCTAACATCCAAATCACGGCAATAAACAAAAAAGCAAAAGGTAAATCAATCAGTGTCGTTAACGTTGCCGAAGTGAAGAAATCCCTGAACGATTCAAACTCCTGCATGCTGTTGGCAAACGAACCCACTGAATTGGAGCGGGATGACATTTTAATGCCCATTACCCGTTCAAAAATGGTTGATGACAACATTACATCGGCGCGCTTACCCGCCATATCAATAAAGTAGCCACGCAGCGTTCTGAGCAAAAAATCAAACACAAAGACAGTGGCAACACCAATCGCCAAAACCCATAGCGTAGATAAAGCATGATTCGGCACCACCCGATCATAGACATTCATAATAAACAGCGGTGAGGCCAGTGCGAATAAATTAACTAAGATCGAGGCGACAAACACCTCGCTGTAGATGGGCCAAAAGCGCATGATGGTGCCCCAGAACCAATGGCCTGCACGCGGTACTGAGGTGGTCTGGGTACGTTTATCAAAATAATGCGCTGGTTTGATAAAGATCGCATAACCGCTGTACTGCTTTTCCAGATCGCTGAGATTAACGTCCGTTTCACCGCTGCCTGTTTCAGGAAAAATAACCGTAGCCGTTTTGCCTTTAACGGCGGTCAAAATGCAGGCAGTGGTGTTATCCAGTAGCAATACTGCAGGTAATACAAGCGGTGAGATTTTACGTAACGGACGTTTAACGGTTTTTGCCGACAAACCGGCGCGTTCAGCGGCGCGGCTGAATAAAGCCGGGCTTAACTTATTATCAACCAAAGGCAGGCCGGCAACCAACGAGTCCGCACTATGTGGTTTGTTAAGCATTTTAGCGAGCAACAGCAGACAGCCCAATAGCGGATCATCGAGCGTCTGACGCCCCTGCTCCGTATTCCATTGCTCCTTGTCGTTAAGCTTGATGACTGACTCGGTTTCCATCAAAATCCATTGTTACAGGATAAAAAAATGTGAAGAGTGTCACAGTTTTTTACTTTACTGTAAAGTGATTCACCCTTAATCTCAACATTAGCTTATAACATCGCATAATTACAGGGAATAATCTATATGGCCTACGTACAACGTGACCCTCAGGGAAACATTATTGCCGTGTTTGACACAGCACAAGCCGATGCAAGCGAATTCATGTCACCTAACACACCGGAATTATTAAGTTTTTTAGGTCAGAACGCTAATGTTGATGCCGCCCGCACCATACTATCCAGTTCTGATATGGCATTAATCAGGGTATTGGAGGATTTAATCTATACCCTGATTGATAAAGGCGTTATTTTATTTACTGATTTGCCACCGGCAGCGCGTGAAAAACTGGCCAATCGCGAAAAAATCCGTGATCACCTGAACAGTTTGGAAAACCTGATGAACGAAGATCAGGGATTGTTATAAATTTACTTTTTACGTTGTCGGCGGGCGATTTGCTGACGTTTTTCCTGTTGCTTCTGACTCGGTTGCAGTTGTTTATCACGAAACGGATTATCACTGGTCTTGAATTCAACGATCACCGGCGTACCATGCAGCTTTAACGCGGTGCGGAAATAATTTTCGAGATAACGCCGATAACTTTGCGGCGTCGATTCTGTCTGGTTGCCATGAATAATGATACGTGGAGGGTTTTTTCCGCCCAGATGCGCATAGCGGAATTTAATACGCCGGCCATTGACCAACGGTGGCGGATGATCAGCAACAGCATCTTCCAACGCGCGGGTTAACCGTGGCGTTGGGATCTTTGTCAGCGCCGATCCATATGCCTGTTTGACGGACTTCAGCAACAAGCCAACGCCGCTGCCATGCAATGCCGAAATAAAATGCGTTTTGGCAAAGCTTAAAAAGGGTAAACGCCTTTCGATATTGGTCGCCACCCATTCGCGCTCCTGCTTTTCCAGCCCATCCCATTTGTTAACGGCAATGACCACGGCCCGCCCACTTTCAATAATCAGGCCGGCTAGATGCAGATCCTGCTCGACAATGCCTTCCTTGGCATCAAGAACCAGCATCACCACATTGGCAGCCTCAATAGCCTGCAATGTTTTGACGATACTGAATTTCTCCAGTGCTTCAGATACTTTAGAGCGGCGCCTGACCCCCGCGGTATCAATCAAAATGTAATGCGTATTGTCCTTTTCAAAGGGAATATAAATACTGTCACGCGTGGTGCCCGGTTCATCAAAGGCGACTACCCTCTCCTCACCCAGTAAGCGATTAACCAATGTTGATTTACCGACATTGGGCCTACCCACAACGGCCAGACGGATGCGGCCATCTTCAGCTTCGGCAGCATCATCATCTTCAGGTTCTTGGTTAGTTGCTGGTAATGCCGCAACAACGCGGTTTAACAAACCATCAATGCCGCGGCCCTGGGATGCTGAAATAACTTCAGGCTCCCCCATACCAAGCGAATAAAAGTCTGCAGCAGCGATTTCCCGCTGCTCACCTTCGGTTTTATTAATAATCAACATCACCGGCTTGCCAACATTACGCAGCAATTGGGCGATGAGTTCATCCGACGGCGAACGACCATGACGGCCATCCACCATAAACAAAATCAGATCTGCTTCATCGATCGCTAGCTGCGCCTGTTTACGCATCAGATCAGCCATGTTATCCGATTGATCGGTCAAACCGCCGGTATCTATCAAGATAAACTCGGCCTCTTCATGCCGCACCTGACCATAAATACGATCCCGCGTCAGACCGGCAAAATCAGCAACCAGCGCATCGCGACTACGTGTTAAACGATTAAATAAGGTCGACTTACCAACATTTGGACAGCCCACCAGGGCAACAACTGCTTTCACTTAAGGGGTCTCAATGGCGGTTAAACGTCCGTCGCTACTCATTACATATAAAATACCGTTTGCTACGACCGGCTGGCTGGTAATAGCCACATCATTCAATTCCTGACGAGCAACAAAACGGCCATCTGAGCGGGCAAGCCAGTGTAAATAACCTTCAAGATCACCCACAACAATATAATCACCGACAATGGCCGGCGCAGTCACATTGCGGCGCAGCAAGCGGGTTTGTCGCCAAAGTGAATCACCACTGCCATCCTGAATCGCCCACACATAACTGTCTTCATCAGTAATAAACACGGCCTCGCCGTTTGCGACATCAAAGCCATTTTTCGAGGAAATTTCACGGCTCCAAAGCTGATTGCCGGTATCGATATCAAAAGCTGCTAAATTACCTTGATAAGCTGCAGCGTAAACGGTGTTATCGACAATTTTTAAATCTGCATCAATATCGACTAACCGTTCCAGTTCAGTTCTTCCCCGTGGTACAGCAACATTTTTTTCCCAGATTACCTTACCGTCGGTTAATGACAATGCCACCAGTTTGCCATTATCGTAACCGGCCAATGCCCGGTCACCAACAATCTGTGGCGCACTGACACCACGTAAACTGAGTAACGGCACGCTCCGCTGATAATTCCATAACACATTACCCTTATCTGCTGACAGGCCGGTTACCCGCCCATCCGCAGTACGCACAACGACTACATTTTCATTTGCTTTAGGGGGCGCTAACACTTCACTGCTTAAACGCTGGCGCCAGAGAATGTCACCATTTTCTTCATTTAAAGCAATCACCTCACCTTGCTGGTTACCAATCAAAATCTTGCCAGCACCACCACCCACACCGGCAGCAACAGTCACTTTCAGTTTTTGGCGCCAAACACTACGACCATTGCTTGCCTGATAACTGCGGACATCACCTTCGGCATCGACGGTGAAAATATGATCATTTTGCAGCCAGGGGGATAAATCAGCGTAGGCACTATCTGCGCCATCACCGGTATTTTCCTGCCACAAAATATTGGGTTCAAACTCCGGGGCAAATTCAACCAGCGGTTCTGGCGGTGCCTCATAGCTTTCTTCAACAAACAAATACTCAATGGCACCACAGCCAGTGAGTGACGCCAGAATCAGTGAAACGGGGAGAAACTTTTTTATACTCATTGGACCGCCACATCATCACGTTTCATTTGCAACAGACCATAACGTGGATCATTGCTACTGACCGTATTCAGGGCAGTTTGATAAGCTTGATGCGCTTGTTCGGCAGCGTTCTGAGCAGCATAAATATCGCCTTGTAACTCGGCAAATAACGAGGTAAAACCTTTAGTCTGTGCTTGTTCAGTTAATTTCAACGCCGCATCAAAATCATCAGCGTCCATTTTCAGACGGGCCAGCCGTAAACGCGCCAAATCTCTCTGCGGCGCTAAATCAGCATTATCAATCACCCACTGTAATTGCTGCATCGCAGCTTCTAACTCACTCTTATTAGCAAGTTGTGTCGCTATTTCGGTCGTTGCGAAGGCGGCATAGGGCGTTCCTGAGAATTCAGTTTGCAGCTCACTGACCGTTGATTGAGCCTGTTGTAAATCTTCCTCGCTCATGGTCACTAAAACCTGCTGGTACATAATCGCCGCCTGCATGGCTTGATTCGTCTGATAACTAAACCAGTAACGTGTACCAAAAATGGCAAGAATACCCAGCGCAATACCAGCAGCCACGGCCATGCCGTTTTCACGCCACCATTGTTTGATAGCTTCACTTTTCTCTTCGTCGGATGCGTAAATATCCATTCTGACTCCTGTTTCGCTTAAGACTTTTTAAGCAGATCATCGTAAAAAAATAATGCTGAGATTATACGTGGTTACACATGTGTTGTGGCAAAGCTGTCAGTATTGACGCAAACGCACCAGGTCGGTGCGACAAAACTTCTTTACGCACCTTTCATGTGCATTTAACGCACCAGTTTGGTAATCAACATTTACTATCCAATTGTTTTTATTGGAATTGTCTAAATTGGTGCAATATTTGCTTTTTTGGTGCCGCAGCAATACAACAATATTAAAGGAAACAACCGTGCAAACTTCAACTGATGTGTTATTTATTTTGCTGGGTGCCATTATGGTGCTGGCAATGCATGCCGGCTTTGCATTTCTGGAAGTCGGTACCGTTCGTAAAAAAAACCAGGTCAATGCACTGGTGAAAATAATCACCGATTTTGGTGTATCAACTATTGCTTATTTCTTTATTGGTTATGGACTAGCTTACGGACTCAATTTTCTGCAACCGGCACCAATGCTGGTCGAAAATAATGGCTATGCGTTGGTCAAGTTTTTCTTCCTGCTAACCTTTGCAGCAGCAATCCCGGCAATTGTTTCCGGTGGTATTGCTGAACGTGCCAAATTTTATCCCCAACTGATTGCCAGCTTTTTTATCGCCGGTTTTATTTATCCGTTATTTGAAGGAATCAGCTGGAATGGTCTGTTCGGCATGCAGGCATGGCTAACGAACAGCTTTGGCGCACCATTTAATGACTTTGCCGGCTCTATCGTTGTACATGCTGTCGGTGGCTGGATTGCCTTGGCTGCCGTATTACATTTAGGCCCGCGTCATGGGCGTTATGGCAAGCAGGGTGAAATTCACGCTCATCCCCCTTCAAGCATCCCATTTTTAGCATTAGGTGCATGGATCCTAACCGTTGGTTGGTTTGGTTTTAATGTGATGTCAGCGCAGCAAATTGAGGGCATCAGTGGAATTGTCGCTGTCAACTCGTTAATGGCGATGGTCGGCGGTACGTTGGCAGCTTGCCTGATGGGGCGTAATGATCCGGGCTTTGTCCACAATGGTCCATTAGCAGGTCTGGTGGCAATTTGTGCCGGCTCTAATGTGATGCACCCGCTTGGTGCATTAGTAACCGGTCTGATTGCAGGTGGTTTATTTGTTTATACATTCACATTGGCACAAAACAAATGGAAAATTGATGATGTGCTGGGTGTCTGGCCACTGCATGGTTTATGCGGCGTTTGGGGCGGTATTGCTGCCGGTATTTTTGGTCAGTTGGCGTTAGGCGGTTTGGGCGGCGTCAGCATGATATCGCAGCTCATTGGTACGGCAGTAGGCGTAACCGTCGCCTTCGTCGGTGGCTGGATTGTTTATGGTGTACTGAAAAAATTCATGGGCATTCGTTTAACCCAGGAAGAAGAATACGACGGTGCGGATTTAAGTATTCACAAAATCAGCGCCAACCCTGTTAACGAATAGTAAGAATAGGCATTATCCGCTGACTGTTAGCGGATAATGCCCCCTTTTTGGTTATCCAAAAATTCAGTAAAACACTTAAGTTCAGCGGATTCCTGTTCAATCAAGTCCAGTTTGCGGCGCGCATCTTCAAGGCGCAAACCACTTCGGTAAACCAGTTTATATGCCTGACGGATATTGCGTATCTGCAATTCACTGAAACCTCGGCGTTTTAAGCCCTCTACGTTGACACCTACCGGTTCTGCCATATGACCAGAGACCAGTACGTAGGGCGGCACATTGCGCGAAATAACACTGCCCATGGCACTGAATGCATGCGCACCCAGATAATTAAATTGACTGACCAGCGTAAAGCCACCCAAGATCACGAAATCATCAACGATTACATGACCGGCCAGTGAGGCATTGTTGGCAAAGATATTATCACTACCAATGATGCAATCATGAGCGATATGCACATAAGCCATGATCCAATTACTGTTCCCGATTTTAGTAATACCACCGCCTTGTACAGTGCCCCGGTTAATAGTGACTGATTCGCGAATCAGATTATTATCACCAATTTCCAGCACAGTGGGCTCACCACCGTATTTCTTATCCTGAGGTTCTGCACCAACCGAAGCGAACTGAAAGATACGGTTGTTTTTACCAATCCGCGTCGGGCCCTCAATCACAACATGAGAAGCAATCTGACAACCCGCTGCAATTTCAACATCCGGGCCAATTACGCTAAAAGCACCAACCGTTACATCGTCAGCCAGCCTTGCTTTGGGGTCAATTATTGCAGTCTGATGAATCACGATGGCATTTCTTGATTTACACACATAATGTCGGCGCTGACTACAACCTCACCATCAACAGTGGCTTCACCACTGAATTTCCACAGATTACGTTTGTTCTTAATCAGTTTAACTTCCAGACGTAACTGATCACCCGGCTCCACCGGCTTTTTAAAGCGGGCATTATCAATACCGGCCAAATAGTAGAGGGCCTCATCCGAGCGGATATGATCAGCTGTTTTAAAGGCGAGCAAACCGGTTGCCTGCGCCAGTGCTTCGAGAATTAACACGCCGGGCATAATCACTCTTTGTGGGAAATGACCGGTAAATTGTGGCTCATTAAAAGTAATATTTTTGATGCCAACCAGATACTCACCAGGGATAAATTCAACAACCCGGTCGATCAGCAAAAAAGGATAGCGATGCGGCAGCAGGCGCTGAATTTCATGTATATCAATGGTGTTCAAACTGATTTCCTTGCATCTATAGCGGTGTCACACCCGCGTAATATTACTGGCACTGGGTCAAGCGGTAAAGCCTGAAGGCTCAGCTTCTGTTATCAGCCAAAGCAACTTCCAGTTGTTTCAGACGCGTTTGCATATTGTCCATTTGACGATAACGAATCACATTCTTATGCCATTCTTTGGTGGGTTCAACCGGTATTCCAGACGAATAGCTGCCCGGTTCTGTAATCGACTTGGTCACCATACTCATGCCCGTGAGCTGGACACCGTCACAAATTTCAATATGCCCGGTGATACCCGTACCGCCACCAATTGCACAATGACTGCCGATACGTGTGCTGCCGGCAATACCGACACAACCCGCAATAACTGTATGTTCGCCGATGGTCACGTTATGACCAATCTGGATCTGATTATCAAGTTTGACCCCATTGCCAATAATAGTATCTTCAATGGCGCCACGATCAATAGTGGTATTTGCACCGATATCAACGTTATTGCCTATCTGGACACTACCGACCTGCGGCACATTAATCCATTCGCCCTGATCTAATGCAATACCAAAGCCATCAGCACCAATCACAACCCCGGGGTGGATTTTGGCCCGCTCCCCGACTTTAACACCACGACACAATGTGACTTTCGCGACCAAAATACTGTTTGCGCCAATGCTGACATCATGTTCGAGAATACAGCCAGGCCCGATTTGCACATTGGCAGCAATTTCAACGCCAGCGCCGATATAGCATTGAGGACCGATAGCAGCTGTCTTATTAATCTTGGCACTGCTGTCAATCACCGCAGAAGCATGAATTCCCGGGGCTGCAACGCTGGTTTGTGGATATAATAAAGCCGCTATTCGGGCGTAAGCGACATAAGGATCGTCAACGACGATAGCATTACCATTAATCGAATCAGCATCTTTTGCCGTAATAATCACGGCACCAGCCTGCGTATTTTTCAAAAATTTACGATATTTGGTATTTGCCAGAAAACTAATCGCGTCGGCACCTGCATGCTGCAAAGTGCCGACCGTTTTAATAGGTAAATCCGCTGCACCGATCAGTTTGCCATTAACCTTTGCTGCCAGTGCCGAGAGTGTCCAGACCACGCAGATTATCTGGCTTTAAGTTTTTCCAGCACTTTGCTGGTTAAATCAGCTTTGTCACTGGCAAAAATAACACCCTGATACAAGACCAGATCATAATTTTCTGCTTTGGCAATCGAGACAATGGTTTCAGCAATTTCCTCTTCCAGTTTCCGCAACTCTTCATTTCGGCGAATCGATAAATCTTCGCTATATTCTTCCTGTAAGCGTTTTAATTCGCGTTGATCGCCAATTATTTTACGTTCCTGTGCATCACGCTCTTCGGCACTTAAAATTGCTGCATCTTTTTGCAGTTTTTCCTGGGCAGCGCGTAACTGACGATTTTTTGCTTCGAGTGATTTGCTGCGAGATGAAAATTCACTTTCCAAACGCTGCAAAGCAGCATCTTTTTGCGGAGACTGATCCAAAATACGGCTGGCATTAACCACACCAATTTTCAGATCGTTAGCAAAACTGGCGGGACTGGCCGCTAACAAAGCCAGTGATACCAACATTACTTTTACTGTATTCACTTTCAACTCCAAATTAATTAACTAAAATGTTGACCCCAGCGAGAACTGGAATGCTTCTTTCTCATCACCACTTTGTGCATTAAGTGGCGCTGCAATACTGAATGACATGGCACCAAACGGTGAAATCCAGATAGCCGATACACCGGTTGAATAACGCAATAAACTCGCATCAAAACTTTGATCAACATCATATACGTTACCGAAATCAATAAAAGTACTGAGTCGGAAGGAACGCAAAGTTTTCTTCATAAACGGCACCGGGAAAATTATCTCAGCACCACCGGTAACAAGCAGGTTACCACCAATTGGCTGGTCATCACCGCTCGGCGTAAACTCACGAACACCCAGAGTATTGGCCTGATAACCGCGAACACTGCGAATACCACCCGCATAGAAATTTTCAAAGAAAGGCAGTTCAGAGGTTGACCCATAGCCATCGGCGTACCCTAAATCTGTCCGCAACGAGAAAGTTAAATCGTCAGACATCGGTGTGAACCAGGTGTTGCGATAACGCAGCTTATAAAATTGCAAGTCACCGCCCGGCACAGCAACTTCAGCACTAAGACTTTGCTCCATACCTCTGGTTGGCAACAATGCATTATCACGTGAATCACTGGTCCAGCTCAGCGTGACCGGAAACGCTGTGAATTTATCTCCTTCACGTTCAATAAACTCTTCATAGCGGGGCACAATAAAGCGCCGGTCTCGAGGCAAATCAATACCTGTCCGCTCAAAACCCAACGCCAGACCGATACGCTCTTCTTCAGCAATCGGAATACCAAAATTGATATCACCGCCCAGCGTATCAGTACTGTAGTTAGCAAGGTTTGCTTCGCGGGCATCGGTTTCCCGATAAAAAGCATTAAACCCCTGACTGATGCCATCAATAGTGGCAAATGGATTAGTGTAGCCAAAGCTGTAAACGGTATTGACATCACTATTATTGAAACCCAGGCGAATGTGCTTACCACTGCCAAGGAAATTACGCTGGGTCAGGTTGGCGTTAAAAATAATACCGTCAGATTGTGAGAAACCAATACCAGCAGAAACACTGCCTGAAGCCGTTTCAGTCACATCAAAATCCAGATCCACCTGATCACTGGTACCGGTGACGGGGATGGTTTCAACATTCACATCTTCGAAATAACCTAACCGCGCAATACGTTCCCGTGATTGTTCGACTTTACCGGTATCTATCCAGGCTGATTCCTGCTGACGCATTTCCTGGCGCAGGACTTCGTCACGGGTTTTGGTATTACCCGAAATATTGATTCGACGAACATAGGCTCGACGCCCCGGATCCACAAAGAAAGTCAGATCAACTTCACGTGCTTCTTTATCAATATCCGGCACAGCATTAACGTTTGCAAAAGCGTAACCATCATTACCTAAACGATCGGTTAAATTTTTGGAGCTGTCGTTAATTGCCTTACGGGAAAACACTGAGTTTTTCCGGATAGTGACCAGATCAAATAACTCTTCTTGCGGCACTATTAAATTACCGGCAAGACGTACTTCATCGATTTTGTAACGCTCGCCTTCTGAAACATTGATCGTAATAAAAATCTGTTTTTTATCATCACTGATAGTGACCTGGGTTGATTCAACAGTGAAATCAACATACCCCCTGTCCAGATAGAACGAACGAATTGTTTCCAAATCGGCTGACAGTTTTTGCCGTGAATACTGATTATCTTTGGTCAAAAATGACAACCAGCCACCGGTGCTGGATTCAATTTC
>JAWWAG010000014.1:0-25218 GCA_033721795.1 Methylophaga sp.
AGCATGTGCTTGCAAACGTCCCAGTTTCATACCATCAAGCACCAAGTTATCAATATTCAATTGAAAGCCGGGCCACAATGGGGGCAAATCGTTCTTATCCCGTTTCTGGATCGCATCGTTGGGTAACGTTAATTCAACGAAGTCAAAATCTAAGTTCGGCAGACTGTCGCCGCTGACCGGCCAATTGATGTCACCTTCTAATTGTTTGGCAGCCAGCTTGATCTGCCAAACTGCCGGCTGACGTTGCACATTGACCGATACATCAGTCAATTCAAGCGTATGCCATAGTAGTCGGTCAAAGCGAAGATCAACCGAATTTAGTTGCCAATCACTTTGCATATCTTCACGACGATTTTGCTGCCACCATTGTTGCCAATCAGATACCGATATCGTTTCAAACTGCCCGGCAATACTGACACCATTGGCCGGCAAACGCGCGGTCTGCTCGCCCAGGGAAATACCAGCACGAATGGCTTCATCAGCAATCTCAGCCACCGTATGTAGCCAGTCTGCCATTTGCAACTCGATCCGCAGCAACTCATCTGGCAATAATTTAACGTTCAGTGGCAAACGACTTTCTGCTGATTTTTTGAACGGTGCCGGCAGATCAATAGCAACGCCTCGTAAATCAGAGTTCAGAGAAATGTCTACTGAAAATTCACCCGGCTGCGACTCAGCGATATCAATATTGGCTAACAGATCGCTTCTCCCGGATATCGCAGCCGGCAAATCCAACTGCCAATTGTCGGCAAGTCTATCGATTTCAAAAGCACTGTTAATCTGTATTCGCGTTCGGTCACCCTGAGGGGCAATGGTGATAAGCGCCGCTTCACCCAGGATTTGCGCGTTAATTTGTTCAGCTGCCAAGCCATCATTATGAAAACTGATTTGTCCGGTTACTTGCTCAACAGGTAATGAAGACAAGCCGGTCAATACCAGCTGGTTATCCTGCAAAGTAATTTCGCCTTTTACTTGTGTCTTGTTGGGGGCCAGCAGCGGTACCTCCAAGTCCAATTTAATCTTCGTATCACCGGATACGGCCAACCAATCGGCGATCGGTCCAAACCGCGAGGCCAGCGGGCTGTTTTTCAAAAATCGTAATCCCTGCTGCGCCTCACCCTGCACGGCACCATCGAGCGCCAATTGTGGCAATCCGTTGATTAAATTACTGATATTGGCCGTAACATCAACGAAATTGAATCCGGCAATACGACCGCTGTCAGTTGTGATTTGCAAATCATTGCCGGTCCCTGTCAATTGACCGTTAACAGATTCTAAATTCGGCCAGCCTTTGCCATAATTCAGCTCAACATCACTGACAGCCAGTTGCAGACTAAATTTGCCGGCATCGGGTTGTTCATCAAATGGAAACGCTGACGGATCTCCCTGAAGTTTTATCTCACCCTGACTAATTCGGCCAGCCACAAAAGCATTTCGCGCCCAAGTTAAAAAATCCGCTTCCAATACCTTTTCGGGGACATAGTCCAACCAACTCGCCACATTAAAATCCGCCACCGTTAATGTTAAATCGGCCTGCTGGATTTGTGCGCGAGAAAAGCTGCCATTGATACGCGCATTGAGATCCTCATTAACCAGCTGCAAACTTTCAATATCTAGCTTGCCCCCTTCAGCCACAGGCTGCCAATGTAAAGCACCACTTAGAGAGTCAAGATACACCGTTTTGGGTAACCAGTTTTCGGCATACAAAGCCACATCCTGACTGTCGATTTCCAGAGCAATTTGCTGGTCTGTCCAATCGAGCTTAAAACTCAGACCAGTCATTCCGGGAATATCAGCATTTTCTTCAAATCCCAGTTCATCGACTGTTGCCTGCAATTGCTGTATTTGCTGGTTGTTATTCATGCTGAATGTAATATCTCTCACATCACCGGCCGGTGCATAAGTTTTCAGCAAGTCAGGTGCATCCTCAACCAGCGCAGCAGCTGCACTCAGGTCACTGAGATTTAAATAATTTGTTGTGAGCCGGGTGCCGGCATTGGAATCGAAACTTGCTCGAAGTTGCGTTTGTGGCCACACTTCGCCATTCACCGCCAGATCAAGTGATTGCAAATCCAGCTGCCAGCTTTGGTCTTGCTGAAGCCAATTGAATTGGGTGTCGAGATTATTTACCAGCAACGGTGCCGGCGTATTTGCTTCATCAGTTTTATCTGACTGATAGAAACGGCTATTTTGTAGGCTTAATAAACCACTGGCGGTAATTTCGTCCGCTTGTTTACTGGCGGTCACACGTAAGTCACCACGACCTTGATTCATGGCAACGCCCCTTAATTGATGACCCTTCAGCAATGCTGCAAATTGGAGCTGACTGCCATCTAAGGTAATTTCCCATTGAGGGATATCTTGACCATCGCGCAGTAATTCACCACTTACCGAAAGTTGCTGGCCCAAATGCTGAGGTAAGGTCAGATTAATATCAGCTGTAAGCCATTTTTTGGATTGGGTCAGGATCGCCTGATGTAATTGATAATGGCCGCTGAGTGATGGCTGATAAGCATCGTCGTAATCCACAGCAATATCATGCAAACGCAATTGTTGCAGATTAGACAAAACGGACTGCCATGGCGTATCGCCGGAAATAATATCTGGCTGCCAGTCCAAATCACGTACTGAAAATTGACCGGTCGCATCCCGCCTTACACCTAATCGCAATCCATTGATGTTGGCGCTGCCAATTACAGCCTGTTGCTGTTGGAGGCTTTTCAGTACATCAACACCAATATACAAACTATCAAAGGTCAATATGGGCTTTTGACTCCGCGCTGTCAGTATACTGACATCTGCTAGCATCAGCTTCGGCAAAAAATCCAGCCAATAAAGACTGGCCTCGCCAATTTCAATCTTATAATCCGTACGTTCGCTGGCCCACTGGGCAATTTCGTCTTTGCGCTCAGACACTGCCTGAGATAACCAGGCACCACTGCCAATCAATAACAGCAGCAGCGCAGCAACCACACCGGCAATAATGACCAGCTGTTTGCCTGCAATGTGTAAGCTTTTTCGAAACAGTGTCATGCTACATCAGCACCACGTTATACTGCTCACGACCATACTGGGGCTCGTTTTGAAACAGTATGGGCTTACCAATCATTTGCTCAAGTTCTGCGACTTTGGTGGAATCCTCATCATTTAACCGGTCAATGACATCCTGCGAAGCAAGAATTAAAAATTGTCGGGTCTCATATTGCTTGGATTCACGCAGGATCTCTCGGAAGATCTCGTAACAAACAGTTTCAACATTCTTGGTATAACCTTTGCCTTCACAGCAAGGACAAGGTTCACACAAAATGTGACCTAGACTATCACGGGTGCGTTTGCGGGTCATTTCGACCAGACCTAATTCTGAAACGGCACTGATATTGTGTTTCGCCCGATCCTGCTGCATGGCTTTTTCTAAAGCCCTGAGCACTTGTTCACGATGGCTTTCTTCGTCCATATCGATGAAATCGATAATAATAATGCCACCCAGATTTCTGACACGCAGTTGCCGGGCAATAGCATGCGCCGCTTCCAGATTGGTTTTGAAAATGGTTTCTTCCAGGTTTTTATGACCGACAAAACCGCCGGTATTCACATCGACCGTCGTCATCGCTTCAGTTTGGTCAAAAATCAGGTAACCACCTGATTTCAGTGGTACTTTTCGCTCCAGCGCTTTTTGGATTTCGTCTTCAACACTGAATAAATCAAATAGGGGTCTGGATCCCTGATACCATTCCAGTCGATCCCGACATTCAGGCATCACACTATCGGCAAATTGTTGTGCTGATTTAAATTTGTCAGCACTGTCAATCCGAATCCGCTCAATATCAGGGGAAAATAAATCACGCAAGGCCCGTAGAGCTAAAGGCAGATCCTCATAGAGTGATTCACCGCACTGCAACGTTTTGCGTCGCTCAACAAGCTGCTGCCATAAACGATGCAAAAATTTCAGATCTGCGGCAATTTCTATCTCACTGACGCCTTCTGCCGCCGTCCGCAGAATATACCCCCCACTATTGATAGGCATTTTAGCCAGCAGACAGTTTTTCAGACGCTCACGTTCTTCTTCTCCATCAATTTTCAGCGAAATTCCGATGCCTTCGGCCTCCGGCATGTACACCAGATAACGCGATGACACTGATAACTGCGTCGTTAATCGCGCCCCTTTGCTACCCATCGGATCTTTGATGACCTGTACCAGTAGTTCCTGGCCTTCACGCAGTAAACTCGTGATTAATGGCGTCTCATCGCTGGCTTCCAGATCACCGCTCTGCCCTTTGGGAATGGAAATATCTGAAGCATGCAAAAATGCCGCACGGCTTAAGCCAATTTCGACAAAGGCAGCCTGCATGCCTGGTAATACCCGACAAACTTTGCCTTTGTAAATGTTACCGACCAGCCCGCGGGATTCACTGCGTTCTATAAACACCTCCTGCAAGACACCGTTTTCGACGACGGCCGCACGGGTTTCACTGGGCGTGACATTGATCAGCAGTTCACAGCTCATTGATTCAGTATTTCCTGCAACAGTTGGCGGGTTTCAAATAATGGCAGTCCCATAATGCCTGAATAACTGCCATCAATATGTGCGATAAATTGTGCTGCCAAACCCTGCACCGCATAAGCACCGGCTTTATCAAGGCCCTCTCCGGTCGCCACATACCAATCAATTTCAGCATCACTGAGTTCGGCAAAACGTACCTGATTTTGTTGACTGCAAACATGGAGCTTTCTATCCGTCGCCAATGCCACACCACTCAATACCTGATGCTGTCGTCCGGATAAGTTTTGCAGAAAAACGCGTGCTTGCTGGTTGTCTACCGGTTTACCAAGGATCTGATTATCGACAACCACCGCAGTATCCGCGGCGATGACTGGACGCAACGGTAAATTTTGCTGCTCGATAAAGGCCAAACCAGCTTTAGCTTTATCAATAGCAACACGTTTTACGTACGACTCTGCTGGCTCATCGTCTTGTACCGACTCATCGATATTAATAGACAAGACTTCGAAATTAATGCCAATTTGAGCCAGTAGCTCCCGACGGCGCGGTGATCCTGAAGCAAGATAAATCGGCGGTAAATTCATGCGCGATGATAAGGGTGATTTTGCAGAATTGTCCAGGCGCGGTAAAGTTGTTCGGCCAACAGCACTCTGACCAGCGGATGTGGTAAAGTCAGTGCCGAAAGCGACCAGCATTGATTAGCACGTTGTATACAAGCCGGATCCAGTCCGTCAGGGCCACCAATCATCAAACTGACGTCACTGCCCTGTTGTTGCCAGTGAGCGAGATTATCAGCCAGTACAGGCGTACTCCAGGATTTACCGATCACATCCAGCGCAACCACATGATCGGTGGTATCAACATGACTGAGAATCCGTTTGCTTTCTTCTTGCATCCATTGCTGTGGCTGACTGGTTTTACCACGTTTGGCCGGGGCGATCTCGATAAGATTTAAACTGCAATCGCGTGGCAACCGGCGGGCATACTCCTGATAACCATCATTAACCCACTGCGGCATTTTTTGGCCGACAGCGAGTAATTTCAGTTTCATTCACCGTCTGCCGCTGCCGCCTGGGCGTTTTCGACACGCCAGAGTTTTTCCAGATTGTAAGTTGCGCGGGTCGGTGCCGTCATAATATGAGTAATGACATCGCCTAAATCGACTAATGCCCATTCACCCACATCTTCACCTTCAACACCCAGCGGCATCACACCCGACGCTTTGGCCTGTACCACGACTTCATTAGCCAGGGCTTTAACCTGCCGCGATGATTTACCGGTGGCGATAATCATATAATCAGTCACATCGGTCATACCTGTGACATCAAGAACAGTGATATCTTCAGCTTTGATGTCCTCAAGAGCGTCAATAACCAGTAATTTTAGTTGTTCAGCCTGCATCGGCTACTCCGTAAGTTCGTATGATGAATAGTTTAACGCACATCGGCGTTGTCGTCTGTGCCGGACAGCGGCCCGGGCAAAAACTGGCTGGTTTTGTCGGCCAGAAAATAGACGGTGAGCCCGAGCCATTCACGAATGGCCGGCTCCAGTGTCTGTAAATGTTCAAACAGGGCAAAATCAAACTTTCGCTGGTCGCTGCGCTGACTGCGATAATCGACCGGGTAGGCAATCGCATTCAGGCCCAGCTTGCGGGCAATGCCTATACTGCGTGGCATATGATATGCCGAGGTTACCAATAGGTACTGGCCATCCGGATCAGGCAACACCTTGCGCAGGTTTTGCATATTTTCGTATGTATTACGGCTATTTTGCTCGATATGAATTTGCGCGTCGGGCACGCCGGCCATCTGCAATAATTGCTGGTGGATATCCGCTACTTTCTGATGCTGAGGCTGTTGCAATACATTACTGCCGCCGCTGACCCACAACGGTGATTGAGGATAATGCCTTGCCAGCATGGCTGCTGCCAGATAGCGATCACCTGCTTCGCCCATTTGCGGTGCCTGCCAGCTTAGTGAGGTGTTTAACTGTTCGCCGCCACCCATCACAATGATACCGTCAATCTGTTCAGGTAAATCCGTCGGCACCGTGAAACGTTTTTCGAGTTTTTCCAGCAATACATCACCAAGCGGATACGCCATCACGGTAAAGCCGATAAATGTCATGAACAACAATAAATTTTTCGCAGCCTGCAAATAACCGCAATACAGTAAAACCAGCGCCAGCAGGGTCAACCAGACAAATAGCGCGCTGGGGCTTAACACGCTCCAGGCAAGTTTGGAGACAATAAAAAACAACTCATCCATCAAGATTTTGCTGGATATAAACCCAGTTGCTCGATCGCGGTAAGCACCGCTTCCGGCACCAAAAACTGCACCGATTGACCAGCCTCTCGCTGAGCGCGAATAGCCGTGGCAGAAATAGCCAACGCCGTAACATCAACAGGCCATATCTTGCCTGCTGGTAACGTTCTGTCCTTTGGCTCGGCAAGGTTTTCTGCTAGCCATTTTTGCAATTCAGACGATAAGTCCAGTGGTTCAGCAGCCCGCTGCATCACAACGATATGCGCTAAATCCAGAACATCTGTCCAGCGCGACCAGCTGTCAAGATGCCGGAAAGCATCACTGCCAATAATCAGGAACAATGGATGGTCCGGAAATTCCTTACGCAGACTGTGCAGCGTATCAACGCTGTAGGACGGCCCTTCACGTTGTAATTCACGATCATCAACCACCAATTCAGCAGCGCTTTTCACCGACAGCTCTAACAGCAATCGCCTTTCAGCCGCTTTGGCCTGCGGTTGCGGCCGATGCGGTGGCACATGACACGGCATCAAACGCACATGATCCAGACTGAGCTGCTGACAAACTTCCAAAGCACTACGCAGATGGCCAAAATGCACCGGATCAAAGGTGCCGCCCATAATACCGATGGCAGGTGGATTATTTACGGACTTGACCACTGCCCAGCACTATCCATTTTTGTGACGTTAAACCATTTAAACCGACCGGACCTCGGGCATGCAGTTTATCGGTGGAAATGCCAATTTCCGCACCCAACCCATATTCAAAACCATCGGCAAAACGCGTTGAAGCATTGACCATCACTGAGCTGGAATCAACCTCACGTAAAAACCGCCGGGCAATGTCGTAATTTTGCGTGACAATACTTTCAGTATGCGCAGAGCTATGTTGATGAATATGATCCATCGCAGCATCCACATTGTCGACAATCCGAATCGACAAAATTTCGGCCAAATATTCAGTATCCCAGTCGGCATCGGTGGCCGCGACTGCGTCAGGCAGGATTTGTAACACTCGTGCACAGCCACGTAATTCCACACCTTCGTTACGAAAGCGTTCAGCCAAGGCGGGTAACAGTTGGCCGGCAATGGCGTCATGTACCAACAGTGTTTCCATGGCATTACAAACGCCATAACGATGGCTTTTGGCATTAAAAGCAATATCCTGCGCCATTTGAATGTCAGCCTCGGCGTCGATATAAACATGGCAAATACCATCAAGATGTTTAATGACCGGCACACGGGCATCCTGACTAATCCGCTCAATCAGACTTTTACCACCGCGTGGCACGATGACATCAACATATTGCGGCATGGTAATTAACTGGCCAACTGCCTCGCGATCGGTGGTTTCAACGACCTGAATGCTGGCAGCCGGTAACCCTGCGATCTTCAGGCCTTGTTGTATGCAGGTAGCAATAGCCTGATTGGAATGCATTGCTTCACTGCCGCCACGCAAAATTGTGGCATTACCCGATTTGAGGCAAAGACCGGCTGCATCAGCGGTAACATTAGGCCGTGATTCATAAATGATGCCGATAACGCCCAAGGGCACCCGCATTTGACCCAGCTGAATGCCTGATGGCCGATAGGTCATATTACTGATTTCACCGACAGGATCCGGCAAACCAGCAATTTGCTCCAACCCGTCCGCCATACCTTCAATACGGGCATCGTTAAGTGTCAGCCGATCCAGTAATGCTGCATCCAGGCCTTTATTTTTGCCAGCTTCTACATCTTTGGCATTTTCCTGTTTCAGCAAGGAGGCCGCCTCCCTGATGGCAGAGGACATGGCCAGTAAGGCAGTATTTTTCTGCTCACTGCCAGCACGTGCCAGCGCCCGGCTAGCCTGACGAGCCTGCTGTCCCAGCGTTTGCATGTATTCGGCAATATTCACATTTAATCCTCTTACAACTCTGTTCAAGCCACTTTATTGAGCACTTTCACCGCTGCCATTTGCAGGCAGAGTCTTTCCAATAAGCGCCAGGCATTATCACTGTCAGGATAGCCTTTTGCCGCTTTATCGATTTCGGCTAATTGACTGACAAACATTAACCAGCGACGCGGCGGGTGGCGTTTAATTGCCTGCAACGTTTTCGAACGATTATTATCCCACACGGGGGGACGCATCTGACTGAAAACCTGTTGCGATGACTTACCGCTGGCCAATTGTTGCGCCATATCGGCCAGTCTCTGTACCGACCAGGAAACCGCAGAAAAAACGGCCATGACTTCAACGCCCTCGGCCCGTAAGCCAGCCAATACTCTAGGGATTTTGGCTGCCTCGCCTTGCTGCACAACATCAATCAGCCCGAAGGCTTCAAAGCGCGCGCTATCGGCAACACTGTCCAGCACCAGCTGTTCGTCAACATGACCGTCGCTGCTTAATAAGGCAAGCTTGTCGATTTCCTGCGCTGCAGCAAATAAATTACCTTCCAGACGCTGTGCCAACAAAGCTGCCACGGCAGGACTGGCTTGCAAATGACGTGTTTGTAAGCGCTGTTGGATCCAGCGCGGTAAATGCTCAAGTTCAATTGGCCAGACCGGAACCGTAATTCCTGCCTTATCGAGCGCCTGATACCATTTGGCTTTTTGCTGTTTGCCATCAAGTTTGCCACTAATCAAGAGCAACATACTGTCCGGTGATGCTTGCTCGGCAAACTGGCGGAACCACTCACCGCCCTCTTTGCCGGGCGCTGCACCAGGCAGCCGGATTTCGATTAATTTTTTACTGGCAAACAAAGATAAATTGGCATCGGCTTTGGCAATCTGCTGCCAGTCAAACCGGCCATCAGCATGCCACACATCGCGTTCAATAAAGCCTTGTTGACGGGCGGCAGCACGAACCTGATCGGCTGCTTCTTCAACCAGCAAGGCTTCGTCACCAGAAATTACAAAAACCGGTGACAGCTCAGACTGCAGTTGTTGCGCTAATTGTTCCGGACGAAGGCGCATGCGCCGGACTTAATCCAGTGCCGATAAACGACGCAAAATCGCCTGACTGATCTGGTCGTTCATTTCTGCCAGCAACAATTCTTCTTCAGCATCACGCCCCAGAACAGACTGTGGATCAAACTGATAGTCACGTCTGGCTTCAAAACGCTCATTTTCAATCAGTTTATTCTGATCGGCGTCACTCAGATCAAACACCACTTCCAAAATCAACTCGTATTCAGAAACTTTGGCGGTTTGCACACCGACCGACAATACCCGGCGTTGCAGACTATTGGTAGTAAAACTCATCAGCGCAGCACCTTCCTGATACTCGCTCAACACGTCAATGCCATTACGTTCCAGTGTCCGCTTCAATTGCAAACCGAAACCGTCACGGATATTAATGCCCTGCATGTAAAGTGTCTGAATGGATTCTGGTACATCGGCGGCACCACGCAATTGGAAACCACAGGCAACCAGCAACATCGTTAATAAACCTAACAGGCTTAATTTCAGAGCTTTGGGCATTTGCATGGCAACGTTCCTTTAATTCAGCCAACCACAATATTAACCAGACGACCGGGGACCACAATCACTTTTCGCACTGTCTTGCCATCGATAAAACGTTGGGCATTGTCGTCAGCCAGCGCTAACGACTCTATATCCGCCTGACTGGCGGTGGCCGCAACCATCAGTTTGGATCGAAGCTTACCATTGACCTGCACCATCAACTCAATTTTATCCTGTTTGAGGGCTTCTTCATCAACAACCGGCCAGTCAGCATTAACTACTGGATTTTCATGGCCCAGCTGCTGCCATAAGGCATGACAAATATGCGGTGTAATCGGTGCCAGCATCAATACCGCAAACTCCAGCACTTCCTGACGCACTGCTTTGGCCGCTTCATCTGTTTCAGTAAATTTACCTAAGGCATTAAGCAGTTCCATGACAGCAGCGATCGCGGTATTGAAAGTATGCCGGCGGCCCAAATCATCAGTGACTTTTTGCAGCGTTTGATGGTTCAAGCGCCGCAAATCAGAAGCTTCTGAAGACAAATCATCTGAGAAATTGCCATTAGCTAGGCCGTGTGCAGCATGTTCCTGAACTGCTCGCCACAGGCGTTTCAAAAAGCGATTGGCACCTTCAACGGCATTATCAGACCATTCCAGTGATAATTCCGGTGGCGCGGCAAACATCATAAATAAACGTGCGGTATCAGCGCCGTACTGGTCAATCAGTGACTGTGGATCGACGGTATTGCCTTTTGATTTAGACATTTTGGCACCGTCTTTCAGTACCATGCCTTGAGTCAAAAGATTTTTGAAAGGCTCATCACCTTTGACCAGCCCTTCATCACGCAGCAATTTATGGAAAAAGCGTGCATACAATAAATGCAATACAGCATGCTCGATACCACCAATATATTGATCCACCGGCAACCAGTGGTCAGCACGATCATCCAGCATCGCTTTATTGTTATCTGCACAAGCAAAACGCGCGTAATACCACGACGATTCAAAAAACGTATCAAAGGTATCCGTTTCCCGGGTTGCCGGCTTACCGCAACTTGGACAACGGCACTGATAAAATTCAGGCATCGATTTAATCGGTGAGCCAGAGCCATCGACAACCACATCTTCAGGCAGTAAAACAGGCAGATCCTGTTCTGGCACCGGCACCGCACCACAATCATCACAATAAATGATCGGGATTGGTGTACCCCAGTAACGCTGCCGGGAAACGCCCCAGTCACGTAACCGGTAATTAACCTTACGCTCTGCCTTATTGTCAGTTGCTAATTCATTAGCAATGGCATTAAACGCCGATTGAAAATCCAGGCCGTCAAAGTCGCCGGAATTAACCAGAAGCCCTTTTTCAGTCAAAGCCGCTTTGGAAAAATCGTGGCCGCCACCATCAGCTGGCTTAATCACCTGCTTAACCGGCAAATCATATTTAACAGCAAACTCATAATCGCGCTGGTCATGGGCAGGTACCGACATCACGGCGCCCGTGCCATACCCCATTAATACAAAGTTTGCCACCCAAATCGGCACCGGCTGTTCTGTGACTGGATGAATGGCTGATAAACCCGTGGCAATGCCGCGTTTTTCAGCGGTTTCCAGCGCCGCTTCCGAGGTACCGGTTTTCTGGCAGGATTCGATAAACACTTTCAGTTCGGCATTGTTTTCAGCTGCCGCCAACGCCAGTGGATGTTCAGCAGCTAAAGCCAGATAGCTGACGCCCATCAGGGTATCGGGACGCGTGGTATAAACTGACAGCTTTTCAGTGGAATCGGCTACGGCAAAATCGATTTGCAAGCCCTCTGAACGACCAATCCAGTTGGCCTGCATGGTTTTCACCTGCTCCGGCCAACCATCTAATTGATCCAGATCGGCCAGCAGTTGGTCAGCATAATCAGTGATTTTCATAAACCACTGTGGGATCTCGCGCCGCTCAACTTTGGTATCACATCGCCAGCAGCAACCATCAACGACCTGCTCGTTGGCCAGCACGGTATTATCAACTGGACACCAGTTAACAGCGGCTGTTTTGTTATACACAAGTCCTTTTTTGAACAATTGCACAAACAACCATTGTTCCCAGCGGTAATAGTCTGGTTTACAGGTAGCGACTTCACGTTCCCAGTCATAGCCCAACCCCAAACGTTGTAACTGTGAACGCATATAGTCGATATTTCGATAGGTCCAGGCGGCCGGTGCAACTTTATTTTTAATCGCCGCATTTTCAGCAGGCAGACCAAACGCATCCCAGCCCATTGGTTGCAGTACATTTTTACCCTGCATACGCTGAAAGCGGGAGATCACATCACCAATGGTGTAATTGCGGACATGGCCCATATGCAACTGGCCACTGGGGTAAGGAAACATCGACAGGCAGTAAAATTTTTCGCGGCTGGGATCTTCGACAGCATGGAAAATCTTTTTATCTCTCCAGAATTGCTGGGCACTGGCTTCAATCGCGTCAGGACGGTATTCGGTCGACATGGGCACTCTTACAAAGGCGTCTATAAAGCGCTAAAGGATACCCTAGCGACGGGCAGGCATAAAGCACTGGTGAGGCTTTATAACTTATAAGTCACAATCAAAAGTAAAACCCGGAAACAAAATCAGCGGCAGAAGCCGCTGAGATTGTTGAACAAATCGTAAATTTAAATTTTGAATTCTTCCAGTTTACGGCCACGCTTGAGTTCATCATTGAGCCAAAGTGGACGTTTGCCAAAACCTTTCCATGTTTTACTGGCATCCTGCGGATGACGATATTTAACTTCGCTCTGACTACGGGTTTTACGACTGGCCGTCATCCCGACGCGCATATTTTTTGCAACGGCTGATAAGGCTTCAGCCGGTGTGACTTTTTGTGTTTTGGCTAAATTACGAACGGCATCAGCAACAGCTACAACGCCGGGATCTTTGCTGTTCAATTCAGTAACTTTTTTGGTTTTTAATTTTTTAATTTGTTTCTTGGACTGATTAATTAGTTTTTGTAATTCTTGCTCAGACAAATTATTTAAATCTAATGTAGCCAGTTTAGTCATTTTTCACTTGCCTTTAATTATAGTAAAACAACTTTATTATCATAACTTTGACAAAAATAATTTAAAAGACTTATTTACCAGCTGCCATCAAAAATTCATATTTTTTATATAGCTGTTCGTGGTTTTCAACATGATCTGGATCTTTGGGAATGCAGTCGACTGGACAGACTTCAACACACTGTGGTGTATCAAAATGACCGACACATTCCGTACACAAATCAGGGTCAATGACATAAATTTCTTCGCCCTGAGAAATCGCACCATTAGGACATTCAGGTTCGCAAACGTCACAGTTAATGCATTCATCAGTAATAAACAGGGACATAAGGTCTCCGGTGACTTAACAGAAAAACTTCAAGATCATAACGTTATTCAGCTTTTTTCGCCAGATGGTCGATAAATGCACGCTGAACACAGGGGGCAACAAATTGTGAGATATCACCGCTTAAGAGACCAATTTGACGAACCAGACTGGAAGAAACGAAGGTATATTGTTCGGCCGGTGCTAAAAATAACGTTTCAACTTCAACATGCAATCGACGGTTAATTGCTGCAAGCTGCACTTCATATTCAAAATCTGAGACAGCGCGCAGTCCGCGGATAATAACATTGGCCTGTCTATGCGCTGCAAAATCAACCAATAATCCACTAAAACCGCAGACTTCAACATTGGGTATATCAGCTAAAATGGTTTGTGCAAGCTTTACGCGTTTATCCAAACTGAATAAGCTCTTTTTACCGGTATCAGCGGCTACCGCAACAATCACTTTTTCAAATAAACGGCTGGCGCGATGAACTAAATCGGTATGACCGTGCGTAACGGGATCAAAAGTCCCTGGATAAATAGCTGTAATGGGCATATTTCAAGTCTATTGTCTGGTGAATAAACAGTATCTTACCTCACCTGCCGATTTATCTTTTATTAACTGCCAATTTGCCGGTAAATCCGGTAATGATTTTTTGGCCGGGCATTCTAAATAAATCAAGCTTTGTGCTAACAGACATCCCTTCTCTTCCAGTAATTCAGCGGTTTGTTGCCAGAGATTTGCGCGATAAGGCGGATCTAAAAAAACAATATCAAACTGTTTATCGGTATTGGCGATAAACGTTAATGCGTCCTGCGCCCATACCCTACAATTAGTCGCTTTTAGATTTTGCTGATTAGCGGTTAATGCCACGACCGCAGATGGCGCTAACTCTAATAAATCGACATGAATGGCACCACGGGAAGCAGCTTCAAAACCCAGCACACCGCTGCCAGCAAAAGCATCCAGACAATTCGCACCGCCAATATAAGGCTGTAACCAGTTAAATAATGTTTCCCGAATTCGGTCCGGCGTAGGTCGTAAATCAGCTAAGTCCGGAAAAGCTAATTTACGGCCGCGCCACTGGCCACCGATGATCCGAACCGTTGAGCTGTTATTTGTCTTCGCCTTTGCCACCAACAATTACCGTTGCCATTGTGTCCGGATCAACCCGCCGCTGATAAGCATCCTTAATCTGCGCTTTGGTCACGGCATTGACCCGTTGTTTGAAATTATCGAGGTAATCCAACGGCAAATGATAAAAGCCGATGACCCCAAGGTAGTCGGCAATCTTACTATTACTGTCGAGGCGCAGTGCGAAACCACCGGTAATATTTTGTTTAGCGGCTTCTAATTGTTCATCTGACGGACCATTTTTAACAAAATTGCGCAACGTATGGCGCAGCACTTTCAGTGCTTCTTCCGCCTGTTCATTACGGGTTTGCAGGCCTAACTGATAAGGACCAGCCTCACGCATCGGCCGAAAATAACTATAAGCACTGTAACTGAGTCCACGCTTTTCACGAATCTCATCATTGATTATGGAGACCAGACCACCGCCGCCTAAAACATGATTACCAACATACAGTTCGAAATAATCCGGGTCAGTACGGGTAATGCCCGGCTGACCCACCAGTAAATGTGATTGTGTAGAGGGGAAAGCAATGTGCTGTTCACTGGACGTTTCTAAATCATCAACAGCTGGGAGCGGTGCAGCAGCTTTTCCAGATCTTAAGGCAGCAGAAATTTTATTAGCTAAAACCTTAGCCTCTGCTTGACGTAAATCACCTACAATGACCAATACTGCGTTTTGCGCAACATAATATTGTTCAAAGAAAGCCGCTAAATCGGCAGTGGTAATTTTTTCCAGACTTTCCTCATTACCGCTAGGCATTTGTGCATAGGGATGTTCGCCATATAAGGCCTGATAAAAATTGCGTTCAGCAATCGCTTCAGGGGACTGTTTTTGCGCTTGCAGGCTGGTTTTTAACTGATTTTTCAAACGTTCAAACGAGTCTTTGGGAAAAGCCGGCTGACTGCTTAATTCAACAAACATATCGACCGCCTGGTCCATCGCATTTTTTTCAACCAGCGTTCGTAAACTCAACACCGCCATATCACGCTCAGACTCGTTTCCAAAGTTAGCGCCGACATCGTCAAAAGCCGCGGCAATCTCGTTAGTATCGGATTGTGCAGTGCCTTCTTTTAGCATGGCATTGGTTAACAATGCAGTACCTGGCAAATCCCCGTCCCGTGCACCACCCGCATCGAAAATCAGCCGGATATCGACCATCGGTAATTGTGGTGCATCAACAAAATATACTCGCGTACCTTGCTCGGTTTGCCAGTGGTCAATGGCTGGCGTTGCGAAACTACTGAAAGCCACCAGTAATAATGCAAAAAAGCCAATTAATTTAGCGGGCATGAGGATCTCCTGAAGTCATGGCTTGCGGGGGATTATTTTCTGGTGTGGCAACCGGCACCAGTTCACCGATTGTCAGTCGTTCGTCGACAAAGTATTTCTGCACGACTTGCTGAATCTGTTCGGCGGTAACGGCTTTTATTTTGTCCACATACTGCTCACTTAGCTGCCAATCAAGACCTACCGTTTCCAACATACCCAGTTGCATCGCCTGATAAAAGATACTATCCAACTCATAGACTTCAGACGCCACCACCTGTGTTTTTACCCGCTGTAATTCTGCCTCACTGACCGGCGTCATTTTCAGCGTCTCCAACTGTTCCTGAATGGCTTTTTGTAACGCATCAACAGATTTACCTTGCGCGGGAGTACCACCAATAATGAACATATCGTCAAGTCTGGAAAAATTATTGTTATAGGCACTTACCCCGGCTGCAACTTGTTGTTCACGAACTAATTCCTTTGAAAACCGACTGCTACTTGTGCCACTTAAAATGCCAGCCAGTACGTCCAGTGCATAAGGCTCCCAATCAATTTCTGCAGTGGTAATCACAGGCACTTTCCAGCCCATCATCAGGTAGGGCAATTGTGCAGGCGCTTTTAATTTTATGTAACGCTCGCCGCGTTGTTCAACTTCCACCTGGGGTTTAACCGTTGCTGTTTTTTCAGCTTTCAACGGTCCAAAATATTTTTTGGCCAATTTGTAAACCGCATCAGGTTCCACATCACCCACTACCACGACAACGGCGTTATTAGGCGCATACCATTTTTGGTACCACTCATCGAGATCGGCTTTTTGGTAATGATTGATATCACTCATCCAGCCAATGACCGGGTGGTGATACGGACTATTCATAAACGCCGTCGCGTTAAATGCTTCGCGCAGCAATGCCTGCGGATTATCATCGGTGCGCATACGGCGTTCTTCCGAGACCACATCGCGTTCTTTAAACAATTCGGTTTCATCAATAATCAGATTGCGCATCCGCTCGGCTTCAAGCCGAAAACTGATGGCTAGCCGATCTTTTTCCAGGGTCTGGAAATAGGCGGTGTAATCACGGCCGGTAAAAGCATTTTGACTACCGCCATTGGCCGCAATGATCTTGGAGAACTCGCCGGACTCGAGATTTTTGGTGCCTTTAAACATCATGTGTTCAAGAATATGTGAGATCCCGGTAATACCATTGTGTTCGTAACTTGAACCCACTTTGTACCAAACCTGGGATACCACCACCGGTGCCCGGTCATCGGGCTTGACCAGTAACTTCAGACCGTTATCAAGTTGGTATTCACTGACTTCAGCAACGGCCAGCGTAGGCAGGCACAAACATAAAAATAAGAGTTTTTTTAGACTCAGCATCTGCATCTCACATTTAATGACGTGATAAGATTTAAAACCGAACTGAAACGACAAAAAGCGACTATGTTTAGTTTCCTCAAGAAAAAAACTGCTGACTCAGACACCCCAAGCACTTCAGACCCATCCAATGTTACCGAAAATCAGTTAGAAACGATTGTTGAATCCAGCCAGCCAGCCCCTGATCCAATTCCTGAAAAACAGAGTCTTTTCGGTCGTCTAAAGCAAGGTCTCAGTCGCTCCAGCCAGCGTTTGACCGATGGTTTTGCCGATTTGTTGCTTGGCAAGAAAACCATTGATGATGAATTGCTTGAAGATTTGGAAACCCAGTTGCTCAGCGCCGATCTTGGTATTGAGGCCACGCAGTCTATCATTAATGACCTGACCCAGCGCGTTGCCCGTAAACAACTGGCTGATCCGCAGGCTTTATTTACAGCAATGCGTGACGATATGGTCGATTTGTTAAAGCCGGTGCAACAGCCATTAGTTATCAAATCAGATGACGGACCTTTTGTTATTTTAATGGTGGGTATCAACGGCGTTGGTAAAACCACCACCATTGGTAAACTCGCAAAACAATTTCAGGCGCAGGGCCATTCGGTAATGCTTGCGGCTGGTGATACATTCCGGGCGGCAGCCGTTGAACAGTTACAAGTCTGGGGCGAGCGTAATGCTATTCCTGTGATGGCGCAGCAACACGGCGCCGATTCTGCTTCTGTCATTTTTGATGCATTACAAGCCGCCAAATCTCGCCATATTGATATTTTGATTGCCGATACGGCCGGACGTTTACATACCCAGTCTAACCTGATGGAAGAATTAAAAAAGGTCAAACGGGTGATGACAAAATTAGACCCCGCCGCGCCACATGAAGTTATGCTGGTTGTTGATGCCGGCACTGGTCAGAATGCCCTTTCACAGGCGCAACAATTTAATGCGGCGATAGGCCTGAATGGCATTACACTCACCAAACTTGATGGTACGGCTAAAGGCGGTATTATTTTTGCCATCGCCAAGAAAACCGGTCTACCGATTCGTTATATTGGCGTCGGCGAAAAAATTGATGATCTGCGCAGCTTTGACGCAGAAGATTTCGTTGATGCCTTGCTGGGACGCGAAGACACTGAATGATTCAATTTAACGAAGTTTACAAACGCTATGCCGGCCAGCAAGAAGCATTGTCTGGTCTCAGTTTTCATCTGGAAAAAGGAGAAATGGCCTTTCTCACAGGGCATTCGGGTGCCGGCAAAAGTACGCTGCTAAAGCTCATTGCTCTGATTGAACGCAGTTCACATGGCCAGGTGATTGTTAATAATCAAAATCTTGGCCGGCTGCCGAAATGGAAAATCCCCTACTACCGCCGCAAAATTGGCCTGGTGTTTCAGGACCATAATCTGCTGCATGACCGTACAGTTTTTGACAATGTCGCATTACCGCTGATTATCGCCGGTGAAAATCACCGGGAAATCGGCCGCCGGGTGCGCGCGGCACTTGATAAGGTAGGTTTGCTGGGCAAAGAACGAAGCCAGCCGTTGGCCTTGTCGGGCGGTGAACAACAACGGGTGGGTATTGCCAGAGCCGTGGTCAACCGGCCACCGGTATTATTGGCTGACGAACCCACTGGTAATTTGGATCCGCTGCTTTCAAAGGAAATCATGGGCTTGTTTGAACAATTCAATCAAGTCGGCGTTACCGTATTTATTGCCAGTCATGATCAAGAATTGATTGGTCGTCTGCCTTACCGGCGGATCACTTTAAAAAATGGCCGGCTGGCGACCAACTGATGGCTATAATGAATGTTGATAATTATTTGTTGCGTCATGCCCAGGTTGCTTTAGCCAGCCTCGGTGCGTTATGGCGGCAGCCGCTGGCAAGTTTAATGACCGTGCTGGTGATTGGTATTGCACTGGCTTTGCCGGCCAGTTTGTATGTGTTGCAGAAAAATATTGGTCAACTCAGTGGCCAGTGGCAACAAGCATCGCGTATTTCGTTGTTTTTAAAAGCTGATGTCAAAGACGGCCGGGGCCAGCAAATTGCGGAACAACTACGTAGCTGGCCAGATATCAAAAAAGTCGCATTTCAATCGTCGACCGAGTCTTTGCAGGAGTTTCGTGAATTATCAGGGCTTGGAGACGTACTCGACAGTTTGCCCAGAAATCCCTTGCCGGCCGTTATCATTATCGAACCTGTCGCTACCGCAACCGCCAATGAGACGCATTCGGACTTACTTGAACGTCTCGAAAAACTTCAGGAAGTCGATTTAGCCCAACTGGATATGCAGTGGCTGCAACGATTGCAAAAACTCAATGAAGCCGGCCAACGCGGCATTGCAGTGTTGGCCGCCATGTTATCTTTGAGTGTTTTATTGGTTATCGGCAATACCATCCGCTTAGCGATCCTTAATCGGCAAACCGAGATAAAAGTTATCAAGTTAGTGGGAGGTACCAATGCTTTTGTCCGAAGACCTTTCTTATATACCGGCTTTTGGTATGGATTGATTGGCGGCATCATTGCCTGGCTAACGGTATTAATCGCCTTGATGATAATCAGTGGACCGGTTAATCAACTGGCAGCTTTGTACGAAAGTCAGTTCAGTTTGCACTGGCTCAGCGGCACATTATTATTAGCCCTACCGCTATGTGGTTTGTTGCTGGGCATTCTGGGGGCATGGCTGGCGGTAGGTCGTCATCTAAGTGCCATAGAACCCAGTTAGAACAGGGCTTTAGGAACTTTTTCCTAATTTTTGCTTCACATAGTTTGTACATGATCAATAAATGTTAAAATCAAGCTGTTAAAAATGTTTACAGGGGGAATGCCCGAAATGACAAGTCATGCAGCGCAATATCAACTTGCCACCGCGCCCATCGGCAATTTGGATGCTTATACGCGACTGGTTCATCAAATCCCGGTATTAACTGCCGATGAAGAATACGACTTGGCCACTCGCTTGCAAGAAAAAGGCGATTTGGAAGCTGCGCAGCGGCTCGTTTTATCGCATCTACGCTTTGTAGTCCGAATCGCCAAAGGTTATAGCGGCTACGGTCTGCCGGTTGCCGATCTGATTCAGGAAGGCAATATTGGTTTGATGAAAGCCGTTAAGCGCTTTAATCCTGAAAAAGGTGTGCGTCTGGTCTCTTTCGCAGTACATTGGGTACGTGCGGAAATTCACGAATATGTGATCCGTAACTGGCGCATCGTTAAAATCGCCACAACTAAAGCACAACGTAAATTATTCTTTAATTTGCGTAGTGCCAAACAACGTTTGGGATGGCTGAATCAAGAAGAGGTCGCCGCTATTGCTGAAGATTTGGGCGTAACACCCGCTAATGTAATGGATATGGAGCGGCGACTGGCCCAACCTGATATGGCGTTTGATTTACCCTCCGACAGTGATGATGAAGAAACGCCTTTTTCACCGGTCGCTTATCTGGCTGCACCGGCAAATGCTGATCCATCACAACAACTGGAAGAGGATGATTTTGAAGATTACCAACAGCAGAAGTTGGTTAATGCCTTAGCCAACCTTGATGAACGCAGTCGTGACATCATCAGTAAACGCTGGTTGCAGGAAGATGATAAAGCCACCCTGCACACCTTGGCAGATCAGTATCAGGTATCGGCTGAGCGAATTCGGCAAATCGAAAGCAGTGCCATGTTGAAACTGAAAAAATTAATGGATTAAACATAGACTGCTAAAATAAAAAAGCCCGCTTATAGCGGGCTTTTTTATTAATGTGCTTTAGCTTCTAACGCTCAAGCAATGCCAATTTATCAGATTTACCATCCCATTCTTCGGCATCTGGTAAAGGATCTTTTTTCTCAGCAAGCACCGGCCATGCCTGTGACAGTTCCGCATTAATCTGCAAAAACTCCATATGCTCATCGGGCAAATCATCCTCAGAGAAAATTGCTTCTGCCGGGCACTCTGGTTCGCACAAAGTGCAATCGATACATTCATCAGGATCAATCACTAAAAAATTCGGGCCTTCATGAAAGCAGTCTACCGGGCAGACATCCACACAGTCGGTGTACTTACATTTAATGCAGTTCTCGGTGACAACAAAGGTCATGCTTAAATCTCCATGATCATAAACTTTAACAGACAGCAGCCTGCCAGAATGCTGCATATTCTACACCAATCAACACTATTCTGGACAATGTTGATGTGTTGTATCATGGTGTCATTAACAAGTTTTTTTCAGCGATGGATATTGCATGATCCGTAAATTATTTTTTCTCTGCATTTTTCTGCTGGCTTTTATTGCCAGCGTCGCTTTTGCCGCTTTCAATACACAGGAAGTTACGTTCAGCCTGTATTTCAGTGAATGGCAACTACCACTGGCAGTACTGATGATTATGGTGCTTTTGATTGGTCTGCTGACCGGCGCGGCAATCATTTTACTAACTACGCTTCGGCTTCGTATTGCTAACCGCCGCTTACAACAAAAATTACAGATCGCCGAGCAGGAGCTTGATAGTCTGCGGATTTTGCCTATCAGGGACAATCCTTAAACTGTGCAAATGCAGATCTGGTTATTTTTGCTCCTACCGGTAGCGGCTCTGTCCGGCTGGTTAATGGCACGGCGGCATTACAAACGCCGCTACCGGAAAACTGAATCGGCTTTTAATCCAGCTTATTTCAAAGGTCTTAATTATCTGCTTAATGAGCAGCCTGATAAAGCTATTGATGTGTTTATCGGGCTATTGGAAGTTAATAGCGAAACTGTGGAAACCCACTTGGCGCTGGCTAATTTATTCCGCCGCCGCGGTGAGACCGAACGTGCTATCCGTATTCATCAGAATTTAATCGCCCGCCCGTCTTTGCATGGTCAGCAACGTGCACAGGCGATGGTTGAGTTGGGTCTTGACTATATGCATGCGGGCGTCTTGGATCGCGCCGAACAGCTTTTCCTTGAATTATTACAACTACCCAACCCACCGACCGAAGCAGCCCGGCAATTGCTGCGCATTTATCAGCAGGAAAAAAAGTGGCAGCGTGCCATCGATATGGCCACATTACTGGATAACCAGAAACAGGATAATGTACAGCCCCTGATTGCCCACTTTTATTGTGAACTCGCCGAACAATCACTGAAGCGCGACCGCCATGAAAGTCTGAATCTCATCAAAATGGCGCTGTTCCACGATGCTGACTGTGTCCGTGCCAGTTTGCTGGAAGCCCGCCTGCAATTGAGTCTGTCGCAACCGCAAAAAGCACTGAAAGCACTGCAAAATATCGAACGGCAGAATCAGAACTTTTTACCCGAAGCCATTCCGTTGCTGTATCAGGCTTATCAGCAAACGGCTAATTTGGCAGCGTTTAGAAATTGGTTACAACAATTAATTCAACGCCACCCGAATCTGACCTCTGCAAGATTAATGCTGGCGCGGCTTATTGATGAACTCGATGGCCGGAATGCCGCGCAGCAATTTTTATATGACGAATTACACCGCCATCCCTCAGTGGAAGGGCTGCACACATTGATAAACCTTGGTGAAAACAGTCAGTTGGCCCTGGTACCGCTGATACAGCAAATCACTGGTGCCATGGTGCATAAAGGCGATCGCTATACCTGCAAAAACTGTGGTTTTTCTGGCAAAACATTGCACTGGTTATGTCCTGGCTGCGCTCGCTGGGCAACCATACGACCGACCGAAATTCATTTATCTGCTTTGGAAAAATTACTGGATAGCCGCCGATGAGCCAAACTCGAATCTACCACAACCCGCGTTGCAGCAAATCGCGGCAAACGCTGGCCATTTTGACAGACCATAATGAAAATATTGAAATTATCAAATATCTCAAACAACCGCCCACGCCGGCGGAGCTTGCTGAATTAACCAAAAAATTAGCTATCTCACCCAGGCAACTGCTGCGTAAAACCGAGGCGGAGTATAAAGAACTGGGTTTAAACCATGCTGAGTTAAGTGATGCGGAATTGCTTGAGATAATGAGCCAGCATCCCAAACTCATCGAACGGCCTATTGTCGTCAAAAACGGCAAAGCCCGCATAGGTCGCCCACCCGAAATTGTCTCTGAGATCCTGTAATGCGTAACATTTTAATTTTGTATTACAGCCAGAGCGGCCATGTAAAACAGATGGCTGAGCAAATCGCCCGTGGCGTTGGCAAAATTGCGGATTGTCAGGCCATTTTACGTACCGTGCCCAAAGTCTCCAGCGTTTGTGAGTCGACAGAAGACAGCATTCCTGCTGACGGCCACTTATATGCCAGCAACGAGGATTTGCGCCAATGTGATGCGTTGATTGTTGGCAGCCCAACCCGATTTGGCAATATGGCTGCAGCACTGAAATATTTCCTCGATGGCACAAGTGATTTATGGCTTTCCGGCACCCTTGCCGGTAAACCCGCCGCGGTATTTACCGCTAGTGGTAGTTTGCATGGCGGTCAGGAAACCACACTGCAATCAATGATGCTGCCATTATTGCATCACGGCATGCTAATTTGCGGACTGCCTTACAGTGAAGCTGCATTAATGCAAACCAAAACGGGTGGTACACCTTATGGTGCCAGCCATTGGGCCGGGGCTGATAATCAAAATCCGCTCAGTGAACATGAAACAGAGCTTTGTCAGGCATTAGGTAAAAGGGTCGCACAGCTGGCGATAAAATTGTCATGATTATTTTCTGCAGACGACTGACGCTTTTCAGTTACTTTGGCCTGCTGGCGACGTTACTTCTCTGGATCCTATGGGCACCCCATAGTGAAAACTTTCCGACATCTGCAATGTTGCTGCTGGGCATCGTGCCGTTACTGTTTCCACTGCGTGGCTTACTTTATGGCCGCAGTTATACCTATGCCTGGTCGGGTTTTCTGGTGCTGTTTTATATGGCCCATGCAATAGGTGAGCTCTACAGCGGGGATGCCTTTTGGTTATATCCTCTACTGGAGCTGTTGTTTAGTTTAACGTTTATGATTGCCAGCAATGCCTATGTGCGCTTAGGAGGCAAAATGCGTAAAGCATCACATTCACAAAGCTAAAAAATATGTTTAAATACAATCAGTTTATTTTGGAATTATTGTGATGAGCACCATTTCTGCCCTGCAATCTGCCTATCAAGGTATTCAAACCGGTTTGCAATCGGCTGCCAGCAGCAGCGCCAAGATCGCTTCTTCAGGCACAAACGGCGGTGATTTGACGACACCCATCGTTGAGCTGAGTCAGGCAGAACTGCAGGTTGCAGCATCAACAAAAGCCTTGCAAGCAAGTACTGATATGGTTGGCACGCTGCTTGATATTCAGGTCTGAACAGCATTTTTCACAATGACTGGCCGCGAGGCACCAAAAACCGCTAAACTAGTTAGCTTTTCGTCAGTAAAAGCCTCAATTTGAACCATCCCGATTTTACCGCGCTTGATGCGACGGTTATCCGTAGTAAACTCAGTAACGACCCTCGCCGGCAATTAGCCGAGATTATTGTATGTGACGCAGTAACGTCCACCAACGATATTCTCTGGCAACAGCAGCAGCAGGGGCTTTCTCAGACGGCTTTATGTGTTGCTGATAGCCAAACTGCTGGTCGTGGCCGGCGTGGCAGTGAATGGCAGTCACCGGCCAGTGGCAATATTTACATGTCATTATTGTGGCCCTGCCCTAATGACTTAAAGCATGAGGGACTCAGTATCGCGATTGGTATTGCTGTTATTCATGCACTGCAGGAATTCAATATTTATGGCCTGAAATTAAAATGGCCGAATGATGTGTTATTTGAACGACAAAAACTGGCTGGTATCCTGGTAGAGTCACGGTTCGGTGATGGTCACTATATGGTTATCGGATTGGGCATCAACTATGCTTTACCGGAAGCCATCCAGACGCAAATTCCTCAAGCTGTCACAAGTTTGCAACAGCTGACGAC
>JAWWAG010000015.1:0-25141 GCA_033721795.1 Methylophaga sp.
CTGCCGAAACCAGTGTTCGCGTTGATACCGCCCGGCTTGATGAGATCATGAACATGGTCGGTGAGCTGGTATTGGTCCGTAATCGTATCAATACCCTGGAAGCGGCATTTGAAAACGAAGAAATGGCCAAGGCGGTCAATAATCTCGCTGTGGTCACGGCTGATTTGCAGTCGGCCGTCATGAAAACCCGCATGCAACCCATTAAAAAAGTTTTTGGCCGCTTCCCCCGCGTCGTGCGTGATTTGGCACGCAGTCTGAAAAAAGACATCAACCTGGAGCTTCGCGGTGAAGAAACCGATCTGGATAAAAATCTGGTTGAAGCATTAGCTGATCCACTGGTGCATTTGGTGCGTAATGCTGTCGATCATGGCATAGAAATGCCTGATGCCCGTGAAGCTGCCGGCAAACCGCGCACCGGCAACATTGTGTTGGCTGCTGCCCAGGAAGGTGATCATATTCTGCTGACTATTGCTGATGACGGCGCAGGGATGAATCCGGAAGTGTTACGCCGTAAAGCCGTCGAAAAAGGCATGATGGATGAAGAGTCCGCTTCGCGGTTGACTGAATCTGAGTGTTTTGCACTGATTTTTGCGCCTGGTTTTTCGATGAAACAGGAGATCTCTGATATTTCCGGTCGCGGTGTCGGTATGGACGTTGTCAAAACCAGTATCGCCAAGCTTAATGGTGTGATTGATATTCAATCGGAACTGGGCAAAGGCACAACGCTATCAATAAAAGTACCGCTGACACTGGCAATCATGCCGACATTAATGGTGATGCTGGGTAATCAGATTTTTGCCTTCCCGCTGGTCAGCGTCAATGAAATTTTCAATCTGGATTTGCGCAAAACCAATACGGTTGATGGCCAGCAAACGATAATGGTGCGTAATAAAGCCCTGCCATTGTTTTATTTACGAAAATGGCTGACCCAGCATTTTGACGACACCGAAAAGCCAGCTACTGAGCACGTGGTCATTGTCAATGTCGGCACACGCAAAGTGGGTTTTGTTGTTGACCAGCTGATTGGTCAGGAAGAAGTAGTCATTAAACCATTGGGCGCGCTGCTTCATGGCACCAAAGGTCTGGCCGGTGCCACCATTACCGGTGACGGTCGCATTGCATTGATTCTCGATTTTCCGGAACTGATGACTGCCTATGCACATCGCCGTTTTTAAGGAATAGCGTGACAGTCAAAGTTCTTATCGCTGATGATTCTGCATTTTTTCGTCGCCGTCTGACGGAAATTATCAACGCCGATCCGCGCCTTGAAGTCATCGCGACCGCCGCGGATGGTCAGCAGGCCGTTGAGCAAGTCAGCCTCCACCGGCCGGACGTCATTACCATGGATCTGGAGATGCCGGTGATGGATGGCATTGCTGCGGTCAGGCAAATCATGCGCCGCCGGCCCACGCCGGTGCTAATGTTATCAACCTGGACGACAGAAGGCGCGAAAGCCACGTTGGATGCGCTGGAAGCCGGTGCGATGGATTTTTTGCCAAAGCGCTTTGAAGATTTAAACGATGACCGGCAAAAACTCTGCGAACGGATTTATTTCCTCGCCACCAATGCTCATCCGCATGCAGCACCGTTACAACAAATGTCTCAGCCCAACCGGGCAATTAAAGCGGACACTGGCAAAGCGCTGGACCTAATAGTGATTGGTACATCCACTGGTGGACCGGTAGCTTTACAAAAAGTACTGACACAATTACCGGCAAATTTTCCCTATCCGTTGATTTTGTTACAACATATGCCGGCAACATTTACACCGTCGTTTGCTGAGCGGCTCAATAGTCAATGCCAGATTCGTGTTAAACAAGCCGAAAATAATGATACGCTGCAAGCGGGTACTGCCTATCTGGCACCCGGTGGCAATCAACTGTTATTAAAAGGCCGGCCGGGACGCTTATATCTGCAAATTGAACGCGGTAATGAAGCGGAAACTTATCGTCCCTGTATCGATATCACACTGAGTTCAATCAGTAAAATTTGTCCGGCAACAACATTAACGATTATTCTCACAGGTATGGGCGCTGATGGCTGTGAGGGCAGTAAAAAAATGCATGCACTGGGTGGCACGATCTGGGCGCAGGATCAGCAGAGCAGTACGATTTATGGCATGCCCATGGCGGTGGCTAAAGCCGGTGTGACTGATAAAATCCTTGGCCTGAGCGACATCGGGTCTCAACTGGCGGCAGTATAATCAAAATGGATATTCTCAGTATTTTTGGTATTTTGTTGGGCTTTGGCGCAATTGTCGTTGGCCAACATCTGGAAGGGGGTCATCTCGAAACCATCCTCAATGCTGTCGCTCTGTTGATTGTGCTCGGCGGTACCGTCGGTGCCGTCATGCTGCAAACCCCTATGAATACCTTTATACGGGCGCTTAAAATTACCATCTGGGTATTCAAGCCTCCTATCCAATCCGCTGATGCACTGCTTGCCAAAATCCTCGACTGGAATCAGGTTGCCCGTCGAGAAGGGCTGCTTAAACTGGAGAGCATGGCGTTGGAAGAAAGCGATCTGTTTACACAAAAGGGCCTGCAACTTATCGCGGATGGTGCGGAAGCTGAAGTTATCCGGGAAATTCTGGAAACTGATTTGGACCTGGTTGAAACCCGTGATTTAGCTGCTGCCAAAGTCTACGAAGCACTCGGCGGTTATGCTCCGACAATCGGTATTCTTGGCGCGGTGCTGGGCTTGATTCATGTCATGGGGAATCTGGCCGATCCGTCATCGTTGGGTTCAGGTATTGCCGTCGCTTTCGTAGCAACCATTTACGGCGTCGGTTTTGCCAACCTGTTGTTTTTGCCAATTGGTAACAAGCTAAAAACCATTGTCCAGCGGCGTTCACAGCTACAAATGATGTTGATTGATGGTCTTATCAGCGTTGCCGATGGCGATAATCCACGAAATATTGAGAGCCGCTTGCAGGCCTATCTGGGCTGATATGGCACGCCATAAACGACACGAAGAACACGAAAACCACGAACGCTGGCTGGTTTCTTATGCCGACTTTATTACCCTGCTGTTTGCGTTTTTTGTCGTGATGTATGCAATTTCATCCGTCAATGAAGGCAAATATCGTGTGCTATCAGAAACGCTGGAAACTGTTTTTACCAATCCCAACCGCAGTGTCCAACCGATTCAGGTCGGTGAACTCAGCCGCGGTGAAGGGCCCAGAGTCGCCGAGCCAGGCATACCTGAAACGCCGACTTTTGATATTGAATTACCACCGATTCCTGAACAGCCAAGACCAAGACAGGAAAGTATCCAGAGCATTGAGCAGATCAATGAACAATTAAGCAGTGCACTGGCTTCGCTTATTGAAAATGATGATGTCGTTATCAAACAAACCGAAGACTGGCTGGAAGTTGAAATCAAATCCAATATTCTGTTTGGCAGTGGTGAAGCCCGTCTCGCCGGTGATGCCGTACCCGTCATAGGTCAGATTGCCGATGTATTGGCACCACTGGCCAACCCGGTTCAGGTAGAAGGATTTACTGATAACATTCCTATTAACACGCCACGATTCCCATCAAACTGGGAATTATCAGCATCACGTGCAGCCAGCGTTGTTAATTTAATGGGCCGCTTTGGCGTTGAGCCAGGTCGTATGTCCGCAATTGGTTATGGCGAATTTAAACCCATTGCGGACAACGATACCGCTGAAGGCCGCCGCAAAAACCGCCGGGTGGTTCTGGTGATTCTGGGTAGCAGTGACAGCCGCCGCACGCTGGAAGTCTTTGATGTCGATAATCCAGCACAGGACTTGCCCCAGCCGCCGTTGATTAATGAACCGTCAATACTCACCCCTTCAGAACCCGGCAGTTCTCCTGAAGCAACTGATAACGCTGCCAGCACATCATGATCGTCTGGGCAATTGCCAATCAAAAAGGTGGCGTCGGTAAAACCACGACTGTTATCAGTCTGGCCAGTTTGCTGGCGGCACAAGGTCACAGTACACTGGTACTGGATATGGATCCGCATGGCTCACTGACCACGTATCTTGGCTTCGATCCGGACACTATCGAAACCAGTATTTACACTTTGTTTCAAAAACTTGATAGCAACCCCAACAGTGCCATTTTGCAATCTTTAAAAAAAACCAATCTGGCCAATTTATTTTTACTGCCAGCCGCCACCGCCATGGCGACGCTGGATCGGCAACTCGGGGTGCAAAGTGGTAAGGGATTGGTCATTAAACAAACCCTGAAACATTTGCAGCAGCGTTTTGCCTATGTGCTTATTGATTGTCCGCCAATGCTTGGGGTCTTAATGATCAATGCGCTGGCCGCCTGCGATAAATTGCTGATCCCGGTTCAAACCGAATTTCTGGCACTGAAAGGTCTGGAAAGAATGCTGCAAACCCTGTCGATGATTAACCACTCACGGCAACAAAAAATGCCGTATCTGATTGTGCCTACGATGTTTGATAAGCGCACCCGTGCCGCCAACCAGAGTCTGATGCAACTGCAGATGCAATATCCCGATGCCGTCTGGCCGCAGAGTATTCCGGTTGATACCCAGTTTCGTGATGCCAGTAAAGCCGGTATCCCGTTGCCAGCATTTGCGCCTGATGCGCGGGGAAGCGAAGCCTATAGCAGTCTGCTGAAATTCCTGCAAAAAACGACAACGCCGTCAGCAGAGCAAGTCTATGTCTGAGCAAAAACCAATTCTGGAACAACAGGATGCGCTGCAGCAATATTTACAGGATATGCTTAATGAAGCGGCGTATACCGAGCCTCGTATTGAAGAGCAGCAAGTCCTTATCCCGCAGCCTGCTGCTATTATCGCTGCACCACCGGCAACACCGTTTCAGGCATTGCTATTTGAAGTGCAGGGACTGTCTTTAGCGCTGCCTTTAGATCAGTTAGATGGTATTGAGAAATGGCCGGCGGCACCCCTACCGAAAATTGCCGATAAACCGGCACATTATCTGGGCTTGTTAAGCAGGCCGGGACTTCATACTCAAATAGTTGACCCGGGCACAATCTTGCAGCCCGATACTACCAGTTCACAAGCACCCCGCTATATTTTGCTGGTCGACAATAAACGTTGGGGCCTTGCGGTTACAAGTGTTAAAAAAGTACTGACCATCGAAACGGATGATTGCAAATGGCGACAACCCGGCCAACGGCCCTGGTTTGCCGGTACTGTATTATCGGGACTGACACATATCGTGGATTTACCGGCTTTATTGAAAGCGTTATAAATCTAAGCTGGCATAAAGTCTGCATTAGTTATTTTCGGATAACAATGTCATAAAATTGGCAGACAATCAGTAAGTGATTGGCAAAGGACAAAACTGATGAGCGAACAAGATAACGCGGCCACTGACCCGGTATTACAATGGGTCACTTACCATCTGGCCGATGAAATTTATGGCATTAATGTCATGCAGGTGCAGGAAGTATTGCGGCTGACAGAAATTGCCCCAGTGCCCGGCGCACCAAGCTATGTGCTTGGCATTATTAATTTGCGTGGCAATGTGGTGACCGTTATCGATACCCGGCGGCGTTTTAATCTGCCCAGTACCGAGCCTGATGATTCTTCACGGATTATTATCGTTGAGGTATCCGGCAATGTCGTGGGTATGCTGGTCGACAAAGTCGCTGAAGTAGTTTACCTGCATCAATCCGAAATCGATACTGCGCCAAACGTCAGCAGTGATGACAGTTCAAGGTTTATTCAAGGCGTATGCAGCCGCGATAAGACACTGTTGATACTTGTCGATGTTAATAAGTTACTCAGTGATGATGAAATCGCTGATTTAGCCAGTTTTTAAAAAAAGTATGGCTGATGACGAACTTAAACCAGCGCAGCCACTTAGTCCCGGATTACCACCTGATCTGCCTCCGGAGGATCGTCGTCGCCAGCCACCGAAACCAGCGCCTGCAAAACCGGCTGAAGAAGAAAACGAATCAGACAAAAAGCGGCCACCGCCTGACAATCTGATTGATGAATATGTGTGATAACGCCTGATAGGAGCGTTGCTATGTTGATATATAGTTTGTTGGGATTGAGTCTGTTATTCGTGGCGTTGATGATGCTGCGATTTTACCGGCTATATAAAATACAGAGTGCACAGATTATTGCTCTCGAACAACAATTGGCCGGTTTATGTGCCGCCGCCGTGGGCGCTGATGAGCGTGTTGTAAAATTCGAGCAAATGCTTAACAAATTGCGTGAGCAGCAAAATACTGTAAATATGGGCAGCGGCCGCCAGCAGGGTTACGAACATGCTATCCGTTTGGCGCGTAAAGGCGTCAGCGTCGATCAAATTGTCGACAATTGCAATCTCAGTGATGAAGAAGCGCGTTTAATCAGCCGTTTACATGGTCTGCAAACGCGCGGCGGTGAGCTACATTAAGCAGGCATCGGCAAGCGAGATTGCGGCTTTCCGACCAGGTAGCCCTGGACATAATCAACGCCATATTCCTGAAGCAGCTGCATGGTACTTTGTCGCTCAACAAACTCAGCAACAATTTGTTTACCTAAACGATGGGCGATATCAATCATTGATTTAACCAGCAATTGATCTACCGGATCGTTATCCAGATCCGTAATAAACCCACCGTCAATTTTCAGAATATCCACCGGAAAATGCTTTAAATAACTATAAGAATTAAAGCCAGCACCAAAATCATCAAGCGCAAACCGGCAACCCAACTCACGTAACCGAATCACCATCTTTTTGGTTTGTTCAAAATTGGAGATCGCAGACGTTTCGGTGATTTCAAACACCACGCGCGCGGGATCAACCCCCGTTTCTACCAGCTTGCGTTCGACCAGCGGATAGAGATTCTGATCCAGAAAAATATTGCCGGACAAATTAATGGCTATCGCAATATCGGCCGGCAGCGTGCGCATCAGATCAAAAGCCCGGTTGATAACCCACAAGTCAATTTGATGAATGAGGCCAATGGCTTCAGCAACCGGGATAAAATCATTCGGGTAATACAGCATATCGCCATCCCCACGCATGCGGATCAGACATTCATAATGATTAATGCGTTGCCCTGCCAGTTCATAAATAGGCTGAAATTCCAGCACAAAATGACCTTGCTTTAATGCAGCCCGGATACGTGGCGCCCATTCGACGCTGTGACGTAATGTATGCATTTCCCGATCTTCCGGGCTGTAAAAATGCACTCGGTTACGGCCCCGTTTTTTGGCGGTAAAACACGCCTGATTAGCATGAGACAATATTTCACCAGCGGTAGCATGTTCAACATCATTAATACATTTAACCCCGATACTGGCCGATAAATGGTAATGATGACCATGATGGGCAAAGCTGTAGCCATCAAATAAATTCCGCAGCCCCTCTGCACGGATGAATGCTGTTTGCCGGTCAATATTATCGACCAGCACAGCAAACTCATCCGAGCCGATGCGGACCAGCGTGTCATGCACCTTAAAAAACCCTCGTAATGAATTGGCTACCTGCACCAGCAGCGCATCGCCGGCTTCATGGCCCTCGGCATCGTTAAGCACTTTAAAGCTGTCGAGATCGATATAAAATAAAGCACTGCAGGTATGAAAGTGCCTTACCTGCGTCAGGCTTAACTCTAACGCCTGTTCCAGCCGTCGGCGGTTAGCAAGACCAGTTAAATCATCATGGTTAACCGAAAACTGCAAACGCGCTTCCATGACTTTGAGCTGCGCATTTTCTTCTTCAATATGTTGCTGACGCTGATACGTTAAATCGCGTTCCTGTTTGACGGCGAGCGCCGTCATAACGGCTGGTGGCAGACTTTCAGCAGTCAACGGCCGATATAACAAACTGGTGACCCCATGTCCCAGATCCGTCAGTAATTGCGCATGGTCCCACTGAGATTGTGGGCGCAGCGCAATGATGGGAATTAACCGCCATTCATCAAATTGGTCAAGCGTCAGCCTTAATTCACGAGCAGAAATACCAGTGAGTTGGGTATCCAGGATCACCAGATCGATATCGCATTGTTCCTGAGCAATTGCATGGCGCATTGCCTGCATCAGTGCATCGGCCCCATTGGCGACAAATAGCTTACGAAAACCGCTGAGCGACAACAGGGTTTGTAAAAACACCAAATCTGCTTGCTTATCACCAGCCAACAAAATCGTTTTATCCAGCAAATGACTGACATCAGCTGACGTTAATGGCGCCGCAGTCGCCAGCAAATTCATTGCCGGTGTTTCCTGACTAATGGTAGTTGGCATTTCTTCCACGGCGTTGTCTTTGACTTCCGGACATTAACTTGTCAACGAAAATAGCCGTTTTATATTTTAAAATCAACACTTAATAGCATTTATGTAATGCTGTTTATAAAGTTTTATGTTGCTTTTTGACAACAAACCAAAAGCTTAGATAACGTGATACACATCACATTTTTTTATTTTTGCCTTTATTAACAGGCACTTTGCCGGACACCCAGTAAGCATAGGCAATTACTTCAGCGATCACGCGATACAACACCGGCGGAATATCCTCGCCCAGCTGTAAATCTTTCAATAATGCGGTGAGATCGGCATCTTGTCGCAGCGGAATATTGTTCTCGCGGGCAATACGAATGATTTCTTCGGCTAGGGCGCCCTCTCCTGTTGCCGTCACCGTAGGGGCGTTTTCACCATCATATTGCAGGGCAATAGCCCGCATTGGGGGCGGTGTTTTTTTCATACCGAAATATCCAACAACGAATCCCGCTGACCCGCAATATCGACCGGGGTCAACCATTCTACTTTGCCGAGACGACAACGGCATTGCGTGACATTTAAATCCAATGCCGCCAGCTTTTCATGCAGCCAGTCCAAATCCTGTTCCAGCAAACTCAGTGTGGTGGGAGATTGTGCCGTCAATATCACTTGCACCTGGCTGTTTTGCAGACTGATTGCAGCTTGTAGCTGTCCCAGACTCAGGGTTTCCAGGTTCAGCGTCACCTGCCAATTATCGTTTGTTTTCTCGTTATCACTGCCGTTATTGCGGCGTTCGATTTGTAATTGCAGCCATTGCAGCTGCTGTTTATCACGTATTGGCACATCAGTCAGCCATACCTGGCTTGTTGGACTATTGGTATCAGGCTCACGTAACATCGATAATTGATTGAGTTGCACTCTTGCCAGCGTGCTTTCCACTTCGCGAAGCATCAACTGCAGACGTGCCAGTTCGGCAAATTGCGCCGGTACCGTCTGATTTTGGATGGCAGTGGTCATCGGCGGCAGCGTTTGTGCGGATTGCAATGGTGGCAGCGTCGTCTGACCGGTCAGTAATTGCAGGATGAGCTGCGTCGGGGTTTTGCCCACACTACTCAACAAACTGGGGATCTGCGCCGGTAATTGCTGTAAATGTTGTGGCTGACTAAGTAACTGTACTAATTGCTGGCGGACTTCAGTAGGCAATTGATTGATTTTGCCAGCGGTTATGTCGCCGTTTTGCAAAGCCGTTTTCAGCGCTGCCGCCAGGGTCAGTAAATTGGCTTTAAAATCCTGACTGACCGGTGCCTGTCTGGCTAATTGCTGTTCCAGAAATACGCCCGACTGTCGGATGGCCTGTTGTAACTGTTCGGGATTCTGTAATGCCTGTGGCTGCGGCACGGCCTGCAATAATTGATTAATCGCCGGCAGAATCTGTCGTGGCATATTATTGTTATTAACAGGTGTCAGCAGACCCGTAAATTTCGCCGGCGGTGTTAACAGCTGAGGCAATAATTGACGTTGAAGCTGGGCAATATCAATATTTGGCGCAGGCTTAACAGCGACACTGAGCGGCTGCAGTTTCAGTACTTCCAACGCCAGCTTATCACCGGGCTGCAGGCTATTACGCTGCGCTGCCGTCAGCTGATTGATATCAACTTCCAATTGTGCAGGTATGCCAGGTAACGATGTATTCAGTTTGACCAGCAGATTTTGCTGCGCCAGCAATTTAATGACCTCAACAGCAAGCTGACTTCCCGGTTTTAACCCCGGTATTTCTGTTGTCGCTGGAGGTGGTGTTGTCAGAGACACTAATTTCAATGGGGCCGGCGCCGTCGCGGGCAAACGCTCTAATACCAGCATCTGCCCCTGTGCTAGCGCTATTTCGGCACGGATCTGGATTTGCCGGTCAGCCAGCTGTAACGTCACTAACTGACCAGCCTGTGCGTTTTGTGCCACTACCGCTTCCACTCGCTGACCGACCGCAATACCACGCAAGCTTTGCGCCGTCCCGGCAAGTTGAATACTGTTATCAGCCGCTGGCGCTGTTGTCACCTGCATGGCTTACACCCTTTTTGGAGCCTCAGTGCTAGTATAACAATGGAATCTGTTAATGAAGTCAGTAACATGCAGTCAGCACGACAAAAATGGTTCACCCGGCACAACGGCGAAGTTAAAGGGCCGTTTACACTGGCATTACTGAAGAGTAACTGGTTACTTGGTCGACTCAATGCGAAGGATGAGATCAGTCAGGATCAACGACATTGGCGACCGATTGGCGACATAATTGATTTAGAATTAATTCATACCAGCACGCCACTCCCCGCAGATGCCGATCAGGCGAGGATTTATCTGGATGAACGCGGCGGATTTGACCGCCGCCAGGAATCATCAGCCACTGAACAACAACTTCAACAACGTAAACAACAGCGTCGCGCCAGAGAACCTGCTGAGTTAGTGGCACAACGACAGTTGCGTAGTCGACTGCTAGAGGGTTACCGGCAACATCAGGAACGTTGGTTATGGCCGGTACTAAGCACTGTATTCGTGTTGCTGGCAATTTTTTTGGTAGCCATTTTTTACCCGACCACATTCCCCGAATCAGAGTCCGATTGTCAGGCGCCCGCAGCAGCAGGCGTCAATTGGGAAAACTGTGTATTCAACCCGGTAAATCTGCAGGCGGCTGATCTCAGTAACAGCAACCTACGCAACAGCGTGTTACGCAGTAGTAACTTACTCAATGCCAATCTTGCCAATACTGATTTGATGTATGCAGACTTGAGCCGCAGCGATCTCAGCTATGCCAATTTAGCCAACAGCAAATTAAAGGGCGCTGATTTACGGCAAGCAGATTTAAGTAACAGTGATTTGCGCCAGGCGGATCTGACATTTGCCGATTTGCGCGGTGCCCGTCTCGGTGGTGCCGACTTACAGGGAGTTATGTTGAGTCAGGCGATTTGGTTCGATGGTCGTAAGTGTGCACCGGGCAGTATTGGTGATTGTCTGGTGAGTGAACCGTAAATTAATGTAGCTTTCGCGGCATGGCGAGGGTAAATGGCGGAATATCGACGGCAAAACGTTCACCATCATCACTGAGCATGGTGTAATGGCCCTGCATCATTCCGACCGGCGTATCCAGCATGGCGGCGCTGGTATAGGTAAAACTCTCGGTCGGTGCCAGGTAAGGATGTTTGCCGACGACGCCGTCACCTTCCACTTCTTGCTCATGACCATCACCACCGGTGATTTTCCAGTAACGTGATAATAAACGGGCCGCCATCTGGCCCTGGTTTTTAATGGTTATGGTATAGGCAAATAAATAGCGGGCCCGTGCCGGATCCGATTCATCGTCAAGGTATGTGGCCTCGACCGCCACGCGAATATCTTTCAGTGAGTTTGTCATAGGCTTAATTATACAGCGCTTTTTGCGCCAGTAATGCAGCACCACACAAACCCGTTTCTTTACAACCGACTAAATACACCGGAATATCTTCGAGCAACGTTTGCATACGCCCTTTGGCCAGAAACGCCTGCATAAACCGGCCATCGGTAAACAACGGCTGATTTTTGCCGGCAATACCCCCAGCCAGATACAAGCCACCCCGCGGCATCACGGTCAGCGCAAGATTACCCGCCTGGGCTCCATAAATATCGACAAATAATTGCATGGTTTGCCGTGCCAGTGGATCGTCATGACGTGCCCGTTCGCTGATCTGTGCCGGTAAATCGCTGGTTATATCTAGTGGCGGCACAGTTTGCTGCAAATCGCAGAGAAACTGATAAATATTGACCAGTCCCATCCCTGATACCAGCCGCTCGTATGACACATGCACATATTGCTGCAGTAAAAAGTCCAGTAATTGCTGCTGCAACGCATCGGTCGGTGCAAAATCGCTATGCCCGCCTTCCGTCGCCCACACCTGCCAACCAGCTGATACCGGTGTCATAAACGCCTGTCCCAGCCCGGTGCCAGCGCCAATCACAGCCCGCGGTGCCGATAAATCAGGTTTACCCGCTTGCAACACGATTAAATCATCCGCGTTTAAACAGGCAATACCCTCACCGACCGCCGCAAAATCATTTACCAGCTGCATTTTCTGTACCGGTAGCTTCCGGCATAAAGTATCGGCATCAATGTGCCACGGCAGATTGGTGACCTTGGCAGTGCGGCCGGCAACCGGTCCGGCCACTGCCAAACAAGCTGAATCAATCGGTAAATAATCTGCTGGAAGACTGTTTAAAAAACCAGCCAGCAAGTCATCGAAACTTGAAAACTCACTACTGACAAAACGCTGATTAAACAATACATCGCCGCCGGCACTGCTGATTTGCAACAATGTTTTGGTGCCGCCAATATCAGCTGCCAGCAGTGTTGGCATATTATTGACCGGCCGCTGCTTTATCCATAAACCAGTAATATTCGCCTTGAGGTGCCAATTTTTGCACCGGCAAACCGCTCACGGCATTACTGCTGATTTCGCGAACAATGTCGGCTTTGGCAGCGCCGGCAATAAACACAATAACCTGCCGTGCAGCATTGATAACCGGATAGGTCAACGTTACCCGCCAGGAATCAAATTTCTCCACATAAACACTCGTGGTCACAGCTCCGGTTACGGTCAAAGCCGGTGTCTCCGGGAATAATGAGGCAATATGGCCATCTGGCCCTAATCCCAGTAACACCAAATCAAACCGCGCATCCTGCATCACCGTTTGCAGCGTTTTGGCATATTCGGCAGCGACCTCTGACGCATCACCGGCTTCAGTCGGGACCCGGTGAATATTTTCCGGTGGAATTGGCAATGCATCGAGCATCGCAAGGCGGGCCATTTTATAGTTGCTGTCATCGTGATCAGCCGGTACACAACGCTCATCACCAAAAAATAACTGTACTCGTGCCCAGTCAATTTGTTGACAATACGGTTCAGTAGCCAGCTTTTCATACAGCCCTTTGGGCGTCGAACCACCGGCCAACGCCACAAAAAAAACACCGCGCTTGGCAATAGCGATTCGCGCGGTGGCGACAAAATGCTCTGTCGCTGCCGTGATTAACTGACCGGCATCGGGCAGAATTTTGGCTTGGGCTTTCATGATGCGTCCTTTTGTTTCTTTACCTGAATTTGCGATCCAGACACATGACAGGTCTGGCTGAATGCGTTAATTTTGCAATGGTGCGTTCGCTACGGCAAGTTTAGCGTCGATTCTCATTTATCAATGGAGCCCCAATATGTCTAAACAACTGCTGTTTTTCGTCGCCTTGTTATTCAGCGTCAATGCGCTGGCTGATAATGAACTGCACTATAACCTGATTAATCTGAGCGCCAATGCCAAAACTGAAATCAGTAACGATGAAATGAGCGCTTACCTGCAAGTTCTGCGCAGTGGCAGTGATGCAACTCAACTCAGTGCTGAAGTGAATAAAAGTGCCAAGGAAGCATTGCGTATCGCCAAATCCTATGACGCGGTCAAAATACAAACCCAAGGCTACCAGACCCAGCCTGTATATGACCATGGCAAAATCAGCAGCTGGCGTGTCAGCCAGCAACTGCATCTAGAAAGCAGTGACTTTACGCAAATGAGCGAATTACTCGCCGAATTACAGGGCCTTGGTAATATTCAGTCGATGCAATTTGCGATTTCCGATGACAGACTGGAAACCACCCGTCAGGATCTGGCTAAACAGGCGATTGAAAAATTTCGGGCCCAAGCCACCGCGATTCAACAGCAATTTAACGCCAGCAGTTATCGGCTGGTGAATTTATCGGTCAATCAAGGCAGCTATTCACCGCGTTATATGGAAGCCTCCAGCATGCGGATGGATAGTATGAGCAAAGCGGAACCGGTAGCCATTGAAGCCGGTAGCAATGAAGTTAATGTTGAGGTGCATGGTCAGATTCAACTCGTCAATGACCGTAGCGCAGTTAACTGAATCTACTAGGCTACTTTAGAAATAGTTCGTAAGCCGGGTTATCCGTTTCATCCCAGTAGCTGTAACCCAGCGTGTCGAGAAATTGCTGGAATTCGGCATCGAATTCCGGCGACACCTGAATTCCGACAAGCACTCGGCCATAAGCGGCACCATGATTGCGATAATGAAACAAACTGATATTCCAGCGTGTACCAATATGCGTTAAAAAGCGCAGCAATGCACCGGGACGTTCGGGAAATTCAAAGCGCATCAGCCGCTCGTTTTCCGCCTGCGGGGCATGACCACCCACCATATAGCGAACATGCAGCTTAGCCATTTCGTTGTCAGTAAAGTCCACCCACTGATAGCCGGCCTTATCAAGGTTACTGAATAATAGTTGCCGCTCTTCTTCACGGCCAGTCATGCGCACCCCCACAAATACCTGGGCGGATTGCTCGCTGGCATAACGATAGTTAAATTCGGTAATCCCGCGCTCAGCCAACGCTTTGCAAAACCGCTGGAAACTGCCTGGTTGCTCATCAATGGTCGCAGCAAATAAAACTTCACGGCGTTCACCGATTTCGGCGCGCTCGGCGATGTAGCGCAACCTGTCAAAGTTAGTGTTGGCACCACTGTTAATGACCACCATGGTTTTATCGACAAGACCTGTTTGGGCAATATATTTTTTGGCCCCAGCGACTGCCAATGCCCCTGAAGGCTCTGCGACGCTGCGGGTATCGTCAAATATATCCATGATCGCTGCGCAAATTTCATCACTGTCGACAGTCACCACATGATCGACGGTTTCCCGGGCAACCCGGAACGGTTCCTCACCCACTTGGCGCACCGCCGTACCATCAGCAAATAAACCGACCTGATCCAATTTCACGCGCTCATCCGCATCCAGTGCGGCCTTTAAACTGGCGGCATCGGCAGGCTCTACCGCAATGATTTTGATTTGCGGCCAAAAAGCTTTGATGTACGCCGCCATGCCGGCCAAGAGTCCGCCGCCACCACAGGGAATAAACACCGCATACACTGGATCGGGATGTTGTCGCATGATTTCCATGGCGATGGTGCCCTGGCCGGCAATGACTTCCGGATCATCATAGGGGTGAATAAATACCCGGCCTTGTTTGGCCACCGCTTCCTGAGCAAAAGCAAAAGCATCGTCGTAGCTGTTGCCATGCAGCGCAATTTCAGCGCCCAAAGCCCGCACTGCTTCAACTTTAATAGGCGGCGTCGTTTTCGGCATGACAATTAATGCCGTAATGCCCATTTTTTTGGCAGCCAGCGCGACGCCCTGGGCATGATTGCCGGCAGATGCAGCAACTACCCCGCTTTGCCGTTCTGTTTCAGTCAGTTGACTCATGCGGTTATAAGCACCGCGCAATTTAAACGAAAATACCTGTTGCAGATCTTCGCGCTTTTGCAAAATCTGATTACTCAGCCTTGCCGACAAACGTGGCATCACTTCCAGCGGCGTTTCGATGGCAACATCATACACCCGCGCTTTGAGGATTTTTTCTACGTACTCGGTAAGCATTGGCTTTGGCATAACATCATTTAACAATATAAACCGTGTACGTTACCATTGCCGGCACTTTATCTCTATAATTGCCGGTTAAATCGTAATTCACAAATTCACAAGGATTAGCAATGACTGCTGATGAAATGAAAAAACAAGCTGCCTGGGCGGCACTGGAATACATAACAACAGACGGTGTGGTTGGTGTTGGCACCGGTTCCACTGTCAATCATTTTATTGATGCGCTGGCGACGATTAAAGGTCGTATTGAAGGTGCAGTATCCAGTTCTAATGCTTCTACCCAGCGTCTGAAAGACCACGGCATTCATGTCTTTGACCTGAATGAGGTCAGTGAAGTCGCCGTCTATGTTGATGGTGCTGATGAATCGAATCACTATCTGCAACTCATCAAAGGCGGCGGTGGTGCGCTGACCCGCGAAAAAATCATTGCAGCCGTAGCCGATAAATTCGTGTGTATTGCTGATGCCAGTAAATTGGTTGATGTGCTCGGTAAATTTCCACTCCCTGTAGAAGTCATTCCTATGGCACGCAGTTATGTTGCCCGCGAAATCGTCAAAATGGGTGGTCAGCCAGTTTATCGTGAGGGTTTTATCACCGATAACCATAATGTCATCCTCGATGTGCATGGCTGGGATATCATGGAAGCCATCAAACTGGAAAAAACACTGAACGATATCGTTGGTGTGGTGACTAATGGCCTGTTTGCAATGCGGCCTGCTGATGTCTTATTGCTGGGCAGCGAAGACGGTACCAAAACCGTTCACGCCAAATCCTAATCTTGTCTGAGGCTGGTTTTAAGCCAGCCTCAGCGTAATTGAGCTGATTATGTTCAGACCCCTGAGTATCTACATCGGTGCCCGCTATACCAAGGCCAAACGCCGTAACCATTTTATTTCGTTTATTTCACTGACCTCGATGCTGGGTGTCGCACTCGGCGTAGCCGCGTTAATCACGGTATTGTCGGTGATGAATGGTTTTGAAAAAGAATTACGTGAACGGATTCTTGGCATGACCTCTCATGCCTGGGTGACCGGTGCCGATGGCACTTTGACCGACTGGCAAACATTGGAGTCAAAGATTCGTGGCTTTCCGCGGGTTGAAAACAGCGCACCGTTTGTTGAAGGTCAGGCAATGCTCAATCAGGGCAATAAAGTACGCGGCAGTCTGGTGCGTGGTATTGACCCGGCCCTGGAACCCCGTGTTTCGACCATTGGCGACAAAATGGTAGTGGGTGATCTCACTGATTTAAAAGCCGGTGAATATGGCATTGTGTTGGGCAAAGATTTAGCCATCACTATGGGGGTCACCGCCGGCGATAAGATTACCATTATAACACCACATGTCACCCCCACACCTGCTGGTGTCATTCCACGTCTTAAACGCTTGAATGTGGTTGGTATTTTTGAAATCGGCATGTATGAATATGACAGTGCCTTAGCGGTTATGCATATCGAAGATGCGGCAACTTTGTTCCGGATTCCCGGCAAAGTCAGTGGTCTGCGACTAAAACTCGACGACGTTTATCAGGCTCCGCAAATTACCCGTGAATTGTTGCTTAGTCTGCCACCGGAATACCGCGCTGCCGATTGGACTTATCAGCATGCCAATTTCTTCCGGGCCCTGAAAACCGAAAAAACCGTGATGTTTGTCATTCTGATGCTGATTGTCGCCGTAGCGGCCTTTAATATCGTCTCAACGCTTGTCATGATGGTTACCGACAAACGCTCTGATATCGCCATTTTGCGTACATTGGGGATGTCTCCCGGCGGCATTATGGGTATTTTCATGGTGCAAGGCGTGGTGATTGGTCTGATTGGCACCCTGCTAGGTATTATCGGTGGTGTCGCCCTGGCATTGAATGTTTCCAATATTATTGCCTGGGTAGAAACCATACTCGGTTACCAGTTCCTGCCGGCTGATGTGTATTACATCAGCGATCTGCCATCACAACTGCAATGGCATGATGTCACTGTGATTGGCATTACCGCCTTTGTTTTATCTGTTTTATCAACTATTTATCCATCATGGCGAGCTTCAAAAGTTCGTCCAGCTGAGGCCCTGCGTTATGACTAATGCGCCCGTTATTGCTTGCCGACAACTGGCCAAACGTTATAAAGACGGCCAGTTGGAAACGCCGGTATTAAGTAATGTCAATTTAACCGTCAATGCCGGCGATCGTATTGCGATTGTCGGCAGTTCCGGTTCAGGTAAAAGCACTTTATTGCATTTGCTGGGCGGGCTTGATTCGCCGACCAGCGGTGATATCGAAGTATTGGGTCAGTCGCTGGCTGATTTATCAGTGCGTAAACTCAGCAAGCTACGGAATCAATCGCTGGGTTTTGTCTATCAGTTTCATCATTTGTTACCTGAGTTCAGTGCCGTTGAAAACGTTGCGATGCCACTGGTTATCGGCGGCCAAAAACCTGCTGAAGCCAAAGTCGAAGCTGAAAAATTACTGGAAAAAGTCGGCCTTGGTCATCGGCTCGGTCATAAACCCAGCGAATTGTCTGGTGGTGAGCGCCAGCGTGCAGCTTTGGCAAGAGCATTGATTACCCGACCGGCTTGTTTATTGGCCGATGAACCCACCGGCAATCTGGATCACCGCACCGCTGAAGGCATTTTTGACTTAATTATGGAATTAAATCAGCAGATGAACACTGCGCTGGTCATTGTGACCCATGATCGCCAGCTAGCGGCGCGTATGAATACAGCATATACCCTAATGGATGGTGAACTCAGCCATTAATCAGCGTTTTATGACTACTGAAATCAGTCACCAGACGGCGGCTTTTTGCCACGTTGCAGCCAATTTCGAATAACAACCAGACGCCAGGCCAGTCTGACAAAAATGACCCCGAAAATAGCCGCTACCGTTGCGCAAATCAGCGAGCCCAGCAATAACGGCTGCCAAATCATGGCAAACTCACGGCTGAACCATTCCCAACTAAGACTGAAAGCATACTGACCGATCGGCATTTCCAGGATCATTGCACCGATTTTGTATTCAAAATAATAAATCGGTGCCACGGTCAACGGATTGGTAATCCACACGCACATCACTGCAAACGGCAAATTGGCACGCAGTAATATTGCCAGCGGCGCGGCAAGCAGCATTTGCATTGGAAACGGTATCAGACCGATAAACAGACCGATCGCCACCCCTATTGCCACCCGTTTACGATTTAAATGCCAAAGTTGTGGATCCAGAATGCGCTGACCGAAACGTTGCAGCTGTGGATGCTCGCGCATTACCTTGTGATCTGGCATGATGCGTTTTAGGAATTTACGAGGCATTGCGACTCAATTTCACATGATGTGAACGCCATTATAGGGATATATGGTTTACTCTGCCATCGCGTTTTTATTGGGCTGCGTAACAATATTGCAGCTCAGTTCTTTACCTGACTGGCCAGTTTGGCTGGGTTTGGGGCTGGTTCTGTTGTCTGTGATTATCATTCGCTGGCGATTTTTCTGGCTGGCTGCATTCATCATCGGCCTTTTATGGACCGGTGGCTACACCGCCATAAATCTCAATGACAGATTATCCCCTGCACTGACCGGTGAGGATATTACGCTTCAAGGCCAGATTGTTGGCCTGCCGCAAAAACAGGATGAGCGTCTGCGTTTTTTGTTACAGCCAGACGATAGCGATGTTCGGATGCCGGAAACAATCCGTCTCAACTGGTATTACCCGCCAGCTGCTTTACCCCAAGCCGGTGAATACTGGCAATTAACAGTAAGGCTGAAACCGCCTTTCGGCATGGTTAATCCCGGCAGCTTTGACTATGAAGGCTGGTTATTTCAGCAAGGTATCGGCGCCACCGGCTATGTACGTGAAGATCGGCAGAATAAGCGTTTAAAAACCGCTGATAAATTTTCAGTCAGCTACTGGCGACAACACCTGCTTAATACCCTGCAAACCAACATGACTGACTCACCCCAACGAGCCTTAATCGAGGGCCTGACACTGGGATTTCGCGACAATATGTCGCCACAGCAATGGCAGGTCTTACGCAATACTGGCACCAGTCATTTACTGGCAATTTCCGGGTTACATATCGGGCTTGCCGCAGCGATTGGTTTTTTTCTGGGCCGCTGGTTTTGGGCTTGCTTCAGTCCGCTTTGTCTGCGTTTACCAGCACAACAATTCGGCGCTTTGACAGCCATGCTGTTTGCACTGGCTTATGCCTTGCTGGCTGGGATGTCGATTCCCAGCCAGCGCGCATTAATCATGGTAATGGTGGCCATGATGGCAGTTCTATTGCGCCGGCGGGTGCTCAGTTATCAATTATTGGCCGTGGCTTTGCTATTAGTTCTGGTATGGGATCCGTTTGCAGTCATGTCAGCCGGATTATGGCTGTCTTTTGTGGCGGTTTTGGTCATTATTTATGTCAGCCAGAACCGCCAGCCAGTCAATAAATGGCACTGGGCCAGTATTCATATCTGGATTGCCATCGGACTGACACCTTTGCTGCTGGTATTTTTTAACAGTACTGCACTGATTTCGCCACTGGCCAATCTATTCGCTGTCCCATTTGTCAGTTTGTTGGTGGTGCCGTTGCTGCTCTTGGCTATCAGCATAATGTTAATCCATCCCCCGTGGAGCCAGCCGATATGGCAATTAGCTGATTGGCTGCTGGCAGGGTTATGGTGGTGGTTGCAGTGGCTTGCCGATCTGCCTCTTGCTTTATGGCAGACCGCCAGTTTGCCAATCAGTATCGTTGGGCTGAGTGTGCTGGCATTTATCTGGTTAATGGCGCCCAGAGGCTGGCCAGCACGTTGGCTGGGCTTATTTTTATTATTACCGCTGTTTTTTTATCAACCTGAGAGGCCGGACGAAGGCAGTGTCTGGTTGACGGTACTGGATGTCGGTCAGGGATTATCAGCCGTCATCGAAACTGAAAATAAATCGCTGGTGTTTGACACCGGACCGCAATTTGGTGAATTTAATACCGGCGATGCTGTGGTGTTGCCGTTTTTGCAGCATCGCGGGATTAAACACCTTGATATGCTGGTTATCAGCCACGGTGATAACGATCATATCGGCGGTGCAGCCGCCATTATCAAATCGCTGCCAGTTACTGCTATTCGCAGCAGTGTGCCGGCAAAGTTACCTGATGCAAAAGCGTGTGTTGCCGGACAGCGATGGCGTTGGGATGAAGTCCGTTTTGAGTTTCTGCATCCGTCTGAGCAAACCATAGGTTCTGACAACGAGCGATCTTGTGTCCTTAAAATCAGCAGCCGTTATGGCAGTATGCTGCTGACCGGTGATATCGAAAAACAGGCAGAGTCCCGTCTGATTAAAAACGATAAAAATGCTTTGCCAGCCGATATTTTATTGGTTGCCCATCATGGCAGTCGCAGTTCGTCATCAGCAGCTTTTATTGATGCCGTCTCGCCAGAGGTTGGTGTCATTGCCAGTGGTTTTAATAATCGTTACCAGTTTCCGGCCGTTGAGGTGATAAAACGTTTTCAGGATCGTCAGATCCCACTATTCAATACCGCTGACAGTGGCGCTGTATTATTTCAGCTGGATTCAAAGGCGCTAATAAAACCTGTGCGCTGGCGTCAGCAAAACCGCAAGTTATGGCGTGCGGACGCTACTGACTAAGCGTTTTTTCACGTATCATGATGTCTGTTTTGAATTATTGCAGGACTAGAAATCATGCTGGAATTGTTTAAAGCCGGTGGCTGGCTGATGTTTCCGTTATTTGCTTGTTCGGTCATCGCTATAGCCATCATAGTCGAGCGTTTCTGGAGCCTGCAAACCCGGCGCATTGCCCCGCCGGAGCTGATAACCCAAATCTGGCAATGGCTTCGATACAACCAGGTCGATCAGGATCGTATTAAAAGCCTGCAAAAAAATTCCCCGCTCGGCCGAATCCTCGCCGCAGGACTAGCCGAACGTAATGCCGCTCGTGATATCACCAAAGAAAGCATAGAAGATACCGGCCGGCATGTTACGGCCATGATGGAAAAAAACCTCAACACGCTGGGCACCATCGCCGCCATTTCGCCACTTATCGGTCTGCTCGGTACCGTCGTCGGTATGATTAAGGTGTTTGCAGCCATTACCACCTCCGGTGTTGGTAATCCGGAGACACTGGCAGGTGGTATTTCAGAAGCGTTAATCACCACCGCTGCAGGCTTGGTGGTCGCCATTCCCAGCGTCATTTTTTATCGTTATTTCCGCGGCAAAATTAACCACCTTGTGGTTAATATGGAAGAACAGGCGATGCAGTTGATTGAGATTCTACATGGTGATCGCGATTTTGATCCGGATGAGGCTAAGCAGCCATGAAACTGCTCCCCCGATATTCTGAGGAACCGGATGTCAACCTGACACCGATGATCGATGTGGTGTTTTTGCTGCTGCTATTTTTTATGGTGTCGACCAGTTTTATTCGCGAAAGCTCTTTAAAAGTTGACTTGCCGCAGGCCACTGGGCAGCAGCTAGAAGAACAGGAAGCACCGATTGATATCATCATTAATGCTGATGGCGAAATGCTCATCGATGATTTACCGGTGCTGATTAAAACCGCAGATGATATGCGTCAGGCGTTAAAAACAGCTGTCGGGGATAATACCGATCCCCACATTATTATCAGTGCTGATGCCGAGGCCGCTTATCAACGTATTGTCACCGCCATGGATGCAGCGCAATCATTGGGATTTAGTCGCTTAACGCTGGCCACACGTCAAACCCGCGAGGCACCATGAGTCAACCGGTTCTTGTGGTTAGCGCCAGTCAGCTATACCGGCGCCTGCTCAGTTATGTAAAACCTTATTGGCCGGCATTTATTGCCGTTGTCATATCCATGCTGATTTATGCTGCCAGTGAAACCGGCATGGCTGCGATCATGAAACCGCTGATGGACGGCAGTTTTGTTGAAAAAGATCCGACCATGATTAAGCTTATTCCGCTGGTATTGATCGGTATTTTTCTTATCCGTGGTCTCGCTAATTTTCTGACCACATATGGGCTTGGCTGGATCGCACGTAATGTGATTAAAACCCTTCGCGAGGAAATGTTTGACCGGTTACTGACGCTGCCTGCCAGTTTCTTTGACCGCAGTACTTCCGGCCAACTCATGTCAAAATTGCTTTACGATGTGGAACAGGTTGCCGATGCGGCGACCGATGCCGTGCTAGTGCTGATCCGCGACACACTGACCATTGTCGGGCTGATTGCCTGGATGATTTATCTGAATGGCCTGTTATCGTTAATTATTTTACTGACGGTGCCGTTTATTGGCCTGCTGGTTTATCAAATCAGCAGTCGCTTTCGCCGCATCAGTAAATCAATTCAGGATTCGATGGGTGACGTCAGTCATGTCAGCAGCGAGATCATTGAAGGCCATCGTGAGGTGAAAAGCTTCGGCAGCCAGGCTTATGAAGCCAAACGCTTTGACAGGGTTAATCAGCTCAACCGCCGCCAGCGGATGAAAAAAATCGCTACCGAAGCAACCAGCCAACCGATTATCGAGTTGATTGCCGTACTCGGTCTCGCCGGTGTGATCTATCTGGCAACGCTGCCGGAAATGCTGGAAACCATCACTGTCGGGACTTTTATTTCGTTTATTACAGCGATGTTTATGATCCTGACACCGCTCAAACGGCTGACCAAACTCAACTCCAAACTACAGGCGGGTATTGCCGCTGCTGAAAGTATTTTTGGTTTGCTGGATCATCAACCCGAAAACGATACCGGCAGTCAAAAACTGGGCCGGGCCAAAGGTGACATCGAATACCAGCAAGTTGGCTTTAGCTATGACGCTAACAAAGGCAATGTCCTTAATGATATTAATTTTTCGGTCAAAGCCGGCCAGACCATTGCCTTTGTGGGTCATTCCGGTAGCGGCAAAACCTCATTGGTCAGCTTGCTGCCCCGCTTTTATAACCCTTCCAGTGGCCGGATTTTGATTGATGGCATTGATGTCATGGATCTGCAACTGGCGGATTTACGCCGGCAGATTTCTCTGGTCAACCAACAGGTGATTCTGTTTAACGACAGCATTGCCAACAATATCAGTTATGGCCGCGCAGAAATCAGCGAAGCCGAAATTATTGCTGCTGCCAAAGCCGCCCACGCCTGGGACTTTATCGAACGACTGCCACAGGGTCTGCAAACCCAGGTAGGTGAAAACGGGGTATTACTGTCTGGCGGTCAACGACAACGGCTGGCAATTGCCCGTGCGTTATTGCGAGATGCGCCGATTTTGATTCTTGATGAAGCGACTGCTTCACTGGACAGCGAAGCCGAACGGCATATTCAGGCAGCACTGGAACAACTCATTAAAACCCGCACGACATTGGTTATTGCACATCGTTTATCAACGATTGAGAAAGCTGATTTAATTGTCGTAATGCATAACGGTGTCATTGTTGAAACCGGCAAGCATCAGGAATTGCTAAGTAAAGGCAAACATTATGCAGAACTGCACCGTCTGCAATTTCAACCAGGCTGAGTGATACGGTGCAATGGCTGACTAAACGCTGGTATCAACCGTCATCACTACGGTGGCTTTTAGCGCCATTAAGCGGCTTATTTCGCCTGGTCGCAACATTACGCAGACTTGCCTACCAGTGGGGATTTTTCAAAAGCCAGCAATTACCGGTACCAGTCATTATCGTCGGTAATATCAGCATTGGCGGCAGTGGTAAAACACCGTTGGTGTTATGGCTTGCAAAACAACTCGAACAACGTGGCTGGCGACCGGGCATTATCAGTCGTGGTTATGGCGGCAAAACAGCACACTATCCGTTAACAGTAACCGCTGAGTCACATGCCAGCGAAAGTGGTGATGAACCCAAATTACTGGCCCTGCGAAGTGGCGCTCCAGTTGTCGTCGCGCCGGATCGGGTGGCTGCCGGCCGGCAACTACTGGCTGAGTTTGACTGCAACATTATTATCAGTGATGACGGTTTGCAGCATTATCGGCTGGCCCGGGATTTAGAGTTAGTTGTGGTTGATGCCCGCCGGGGCTTTGGTAATGGGTTTTGCCTGCCTGCAGGTCCTTTGCGTGAACCCGTTTCACGACTGGAAAAGGTTGATTTTGTTATTTGGCATGGCGAGAGTAACCATCTCTGGAACATGCATTTAAAACTGACAGACGCGATTAATTTAGTCGAACAACGGCGTCAACCGCTTGCTGATTGGCAAGGACAAACCGTGCATGCTGTTGCGGGTATTGGTGATCCACCGCGATTTTTTGATCAGTTACGGGCCGCCGGTCTGAACGTCATTGAACATGCATTTGCTGACCACTATATGTATACCGCTGCCGATTTACGTTTCACTGATAAGCTGCCGGTGCTGATGACCGAAAAAGATGCGGTAAAATGTCAGGCATTTGCCAGCAAAAATTGCTGGTCGGTGCCTGCCGATGCTGTTTTAACTGATGGACTGGCCGATGCCATTGGTAACCGTTTAAAGGAACGATAATGGATAAAACCTTACTGGAAATTCTCGCCTGCCCTATGTGTAAAAGTGGCGTCCGTTTTAATAA
>JAWWAG010000016.1:0-24348 GCA_033721795.1 Methylophaga sp.
GATCCTGACAAAAAGGCATTATGGGTAAATGATGGTTTCACCAAAATTTCGGGTTATTCTTTTGATGAAATAGTCGGAAAAAAACCTGGTGAAATTCTTCAGGGAGCAGAAACGAATCCGGAAACCGTCCTAGCAATGCGTGAAGCGCTTAATCAAGGAAAAAGCTTTTCTGTTGACATCATTAATTACCATAAATCGGGTCATCCTTACTGGGTGCGCATCGTATGTAACCCATGGTTAGATGACTCAAATGAAGTTAAAGGCTATATAGCTATACAATCTGATATAAATCAAGAAGTTCAAAACCTCAAGCAAATTCAGAAAAGCCAACAGTTAGTTTCATCAGTAATTGATGCCAATTCCATTGGCACATGGACGTTAAATCTGCAAACCCGCTCACTAGAAATCAATGAAAATTGGGCGAATCTACTCGGCTACTCATTGGCTGAGTTACAACCAGTCGATATGGATACCTGGCAGGATTTAACGCACGCTGAAGATTTAAAAAAATGCCTGCAAATGTTTGTGGATTACGACAAAGGATTAATTGATTATTACGAAGCCTCTATCCGGATGAAACACAAAGCAGGTCATTGGGTTTGGATCAGAACACAAGGCAAAATAACCAGTAGAACAGAGGATGGCAGAGCAGAGGTTGCGCTTGGTACCCACATCGATATTACTGCGCAAATGCATGCAGAGGCGGATTTAAAAGAGCAACATGATTACATGCAAGTAATTTTTGACAACATGCTGGATGCTATCGTAATTATCGATGCATTTGGCAAAATTCAGTCATTCAACCCTGCAGCAGAGTCAATTTTTAGTTACTCACGACAAGAAGCACAAAATCAATATATCAACTTATTGATCCCTGACATTCGAAAAGCAGATTACGCTGTTCAACTTCATTACGCTGAAGGAAAGCGGAAAAATGGTGAACGCTTTCCTTTGGAAATGGGGATTGTTGAAACCAAATATAAACAAAAAACTATTTTTCTCGCGATGCTCCGTGACGTTACTGAACGAAAAAAAGCTGAAGAAGCCATTCATAAATTGGCTTATTTCGATGGATTGTCGGGATTGCCAAACAGACGCTTAATGTTTGACCGGTTACAACATGCTTTATTGAAAAGTGAAAGGTCAAAAAAATATGTCGCCATTTTGTTTATTGATTTCGATAATTTTAAACAAATCAATGACAGTGCCGGTCATGATGTTGGTGACCTGCTTTTAAAACAAATCTCAGAGCGGTTAGAGAGCAGCGTTCGAGATAGTGACACCATCGCCCGTCTTGGCGGTGATGAGTTTGTTGTTATTTTAGAAGACCTGGAAGGCAGCGCTGAAAGTGCTTTGAAACATGCAGAAATCGCAGCGCAAAAAATCAAAGCACAACTTTCTGAACCATATCAATTAATCAATCTTTCTTACATTGGCTCATGCTCTATCGGCATTGCATTGTGTGATGATCCTTCTCTTGCCGCCACTGAATTTCTTAAACAAGCCGATTTAGCGATGTATCAAGCGAAATTAGCAGGTAAGAATGCAGTAGCATTTTTTGCTGAAGAAATGCAGGAAAAACTTGATAGCCGTATCGGCGTGGAGCAAGACCTGCGTAACGCACTCATCAATAATGAATTTGAGGTTTTCTATCAAGTTCAAGTTGATGCAAATGGTATTTGCGTTGGCGCTGAAGGATTATTACGTTGGAATCATCCTAAGCGTGGCTTGGTATCTCCAATGGATTTTATTCCCATTGCAGAGGAAAGTGGTTTAATGGTCCCAATTGGTCATTGGGTTCTCAGACAGGCCTGTATTTGTCTTGCACGATGGGCAGATAACCCGATGATGTCGAATTTAGTGTTGGCAATTAACGTTAGTCTTGTTGAGTTAATTCAAGAAGACTGGGTGACTCAGGTCTTAGAAGTAATTGAAAATACAGATATTGATCCTGCTAAATTGAAACTTGAAGTGACAGAGAGCGTAATGGCTTTTGATATTGCAAAAGTCATATCAAAATTATCCATGCTTAATGAAGCTGGTGTTTCCGTTTCACTCGATGATTTCGGGACAGGCTATTCATCATTAACCTACCTTAAGCGCTTGCCACTTCATCAATTAAAGATCGATAAGAGTTTTGTCAGAGATATTCTGCATTCTGCAAGTGATGTTGCTATTGCCGAAACCATCATCAAATTAGCTATGATGTTGGAGCTCGATGTCATTGCTGAGGGGGTTGAAACAGAACAACAACTCTCATTGCTCAAAGACATGGGATGTCAATATTTTCAAGGTTATTTATTTGGCAGGCCTGAACCCCTTGAACCCTTTGAACAAAACTATCTTTCAAAAATATATAACCCTGACTTATAAACTGTGCGTTGTTGCTTACCCAAAGTAAGTTTATAGACATAATTAAGTTGGGAAATGACAAGTTCAAAATTTGACATTTTCAGCTTTAATGCGTTGATAAATTTCATCACGATGCACAGTAACTTCCTTCGGTGCATCGACACCAATCCGAACCTGATTACCCTTAACGCCAAGAACTTGAACCTCAACGTCATTACCGATAATCAGTGATTCTCCAACACGTCTGGTAAGAATTAGCATATCGATCACTCCTTGATCCGCAGAAAAATCCTTTGATTTAACTTTACGCCTCTCTTGAATGGCCTGTAAAGCCAGCTCAGAAAAATCTGCTTGAATGTGTATCAAGTTTTCTATTAGTTTTCTATATGGGTTTAATTATCGGAGCAACGTAATGCTGACCAATCGTGCCAAAGAGACACTGGCTTTTATTGAAAGCTACATGCGTGAACATCAACAAGCGCCGACCATGGAAGAAATCGCTTCAGGTATTGGTATTTCTTCTGTGGGCAGTACCTACACCTATGTAAGCCAGCTGGTTAATGCAGGTAAGTTGCGTCGTCTCACTCAACGTAATCGTGGACTTGAATTGATTGAGATGACAGATAATCCTGCATCTGTTGTGTTGCCAGTTATGGGCAAAATTGCTGCTGGCAAATTGATTGAAGCGGTACCGGATGAATCTGAAATTGATGTCGGCAAAATGTTTGCTGGAAGTGGCCGGTATGTACTGAAAATATCAGGCGATTCGATGATTGATGCCGGTATTCGGTCAGGTGATTATGTCGTCATTGACAGCAAGCGTAATGCAAAACACAAAGACATTGTTGTGGCATTGGTAGATGGGACGGATGCAACACTTAAAACGCTTCTCAATAACGACGATGGCAGCATCACACTCATGCCTGCAAATCCTGACTTTGAGCCTGTCACGCTGGCAGCGAGCCGCGTCCGGGTGCAAGGCGTTGTGGTCGGTCAAATGCGGACCTATCCCTAAACTGTATGCCTGAATCAAATCCTCAACATTGGCAACGTATGATTGCGCTGGTCGACATGAACTGCTTCTTCGCGCAGATAGAGCAGCAAGACAATCCATTCTGGCGCAACCGGCCTGTGGCTGTGACCAACGGTAAGCTTGGCAGTACCATCATTACCGCAAGTTATGAGGCCAGAGCCTTTGGCGTTAAAACCGGCATGAAGCTGCGTGATGCCAAACAGTTATGTCCTGATATTATCCAGGCACCCAGCCGGCCTGAACGCTATGCAGGTGCATCAACCGTTATCATGAAATCGCTGCAGAAGATAACGCCTGATATTGAGGTGTATTCAGTAGACGAAGCCTTTTTAGATTTAACCCATTGCCAAAACCTGTATAACGGACCAGAGCATATCGGCAGGCTCATCAAGCAAGCCATCAGTGAAGCATCAGGGCTGACCTCTAGTGTCGGCATCAGCGGCGATAAAACCACGGCCAAATTTGCAGCCAAACTCAAAAAGCCGGATGGGCTGACTATCATTGCGCCTTGGGATGCTGAAGCACGGCTTGCTGATGAACCTATCACAGAGCTTTCTGGGATCAGTGATGGCATTGGCGGCTTTCTAGCGAAATACGGTGTCTTTAAATGCGGCGATATGAAAAAGCTGCCCATCAGCATTCTTGCCAAACGATTTGGGAATCCGGGTAGAAGGATATGGCTGATGGCGCAAGGTAAAGACCCAGAGCCGCTGGCCACCACCGTTAAAGATCCAAAATCCATTGGCCATGGCAAAGTGATGCCACCAGGCAGTAAAGGCAGAGATATTCTGCTGACCTATTTCCAGCACATGGCTGAAAAAGTGGGAGTCAGGCTACGGCGCTTTGGTTACCAGTCGGCATATTTCTTTATTGGCGTTAAAACCCGAGAGCGAGGTTACATCGCGACTAAAATCAAACTGGACCATCCAACAGATGACGGCCAGGTCATATATAAACTCTGCCAGGCATTTGTGATGAGTAACTATGACAGGGAAACGTGTCGGCAGGTACAAATCATCGCCATGAATCCCGTGTCATGTCAGCAGCTGGAGTTGTTTGCTGATAATGGCCTAAAACAAAGACGCAGCAACCTCAACGAGGCAGTGGATGCCATCAACACTCGTTATGGTGAATTTACCGTCGCACCAACACGCGTGATTGGCAGAAGTGAAATGCCCAACGTTATTGCCCCAGCATGGAAGCCTGCTGGCCATCGGAAAACGATCTGATGTGTGGAGGTGCTTACTTCCAGCACGGTGATGAAACACTGCGGATGTTTTTTCCAAACCCGAAGGCTGTGCTGCCGGTGCTCAAAAAAGACGGCAGCCAAATACTCATACCTTGGGGGCGAAGACAAGAGCAACAGGGAAAGTTGCCTATGGGCGGCTGGGCTAGGCTTGAATCAGTTTACGGTGGTATTTGGGATAAGTATTTTGCAAGACCGGTGAAAATACCAGTGCTGGCATTTATGGAAAAGGATCTAGCCGGTCGCAGTCACTGGTATGACTTACAAAAAGGTCAGTTCATTCAAGGGCTGATTGCCCGAGACGGCAATGAAAAGAGATTGTACGTGGTGACGATTGAGCCAGAACCTGAGGATATGCAGATTCATTCGCGCTGGCCAAGGGTGGTTCAAGTTGGGGAGAAATCATGGCATTAGGATTTTGGCTGAGGGAGAACTTAATGCTCAGAATCCCTTGGTCCCAGGTTCGAGTCCTGGTTGGCCCACCAATTAAATCAAAGCCTTAGCGTTAATTTTAGCGCTGAGGCTTTTTTGTTTACGCTTCATGTAGACACTATGTAGACATATGACGGGAGTGGTTAACTATACCCATTATTCAAAGTTAGTTGGTTAAAATGGCTGTCCTGAGAAAAAAGTAAGATTCAGACATAATAAGCAACGTTAATACGATTATCTTAAAGGGACTTATATGAGCGAATTTAATCTCAACTATCCTGGACCTGATGAAACTCAGGACGCAAAAATTATTAGTTCAGGTGAACTCATATTCTTGGTGGGCGCGAATGGGACAGGAAAGTCTACACTTATGCATAAATTCGCAACTCTGAATCCAGGAAAAGTCAGGAGGATTACTGCTCACAGGCAAGTGTGGTTCAACTCTAATACAATGGATTTGACGCCTCAAGGTAGAGTGCAGCAAGAGCAAAACTTAAATGCAAATGATCAACAGGCTGAAGCAAGATATCGAGATCATCATGCAGGTGCTCGTTCTCAGATAACAATATTTGACTTAATTGATTCTGAAAATGTTGAAGCCAGGAAAATTGCTGATGCAGCAAGGGCAGGAGATATGGCTACTGTCGTAGAGCTGGCCAGAGCTCAATCACCGCTATCTAAAATGAACGACATTCTCAGGCTATCGAACTTGGACATTCAAATACAAGTGTCCGCAGGTACCAAGCTAATGGCTCAAAGAACGGATGTTCCAGCCTATAGTATTGCTGAACTTTCAGACGGTGAAAGGAATGCAATACTCATAATTGCTAGTGTTTTAACAGCACGAAAAGATTCACTGATATTACTTGATGAGCCAGAGCGTCACCTTCATAGATCAATCGTATCTCCATTGATTTCTACGCTTTTAGCATACAGAAATGACTGTGCATTTGTGATCTCAACGCATGATGTTCTCTTACCTTTGGATCAAGATAATGCTTCAGCTCTACTAGTGAGAAAATATAGTCACAATCCTCAGTATTGGGACATAGATTATCTTCAAAATATAGATGCTATGGATGATGATATTGCAGAAGCTATTCTTGGCTCCCGTAAGAAAATACTGTTTATTGAGGGAACGACTTCAAGCCTAGATCTGCAGATTTATCAGATATTATTTCCCACAATCTCAATCAAATCTGTTGGGAGCTGTGTTGAAGTTGAAAGAATAGTGAGAGGAGTTTTGTCCTCTGAAGAAGGACATTGGCTAACAGCGATTGGGTTGATTGATAGAGATAACAGAGAAGATAGTGAATGTGAGGAGTTGGCTAGATACGGTTTAATAGCACTTGAGCAGTATTCAGTTGAGTCGATTTATTATCATCCGCTAGTAGTTAGGGGGGTCTTAGAGAGAGTAGCTGAGCTAAGCGGTGTCGATATTGAAGAAACGATGACTTCATTGATTGGAGCAGCAGTTTCATCTGTTAAGCAGCACAAAAATAGAATGGCTGCTCGAATTGTAGAGAGGAAAGTTAGAGATCAACTTTTATTCGAGGCGCCAAATTGGAAAGGCATAATGGAGGAAAATGTAGAAATTAATTTTTCTACCGAGCAGGCATACCAAGATGAGGTTGGTTACTTAGATAAACTAATTGATGAAAACAATCTTTCGATGATCATCTCTAGATATCCTGTCAGGGAAACACCAGCACTTGAGGCTATTTCTGGTGCTCTTGGTTTCCAGTCACAATCTCAATACGAACAGGCGGTCAGGAAGATGTTAATTGACAGTGAAGATGACAGAGCAAAGGTGCATCAATTACTTCAACCAATCACTGACAGACTTCTATAAGTTGCTATTTATCCATTCATTTGAGTTTGTTGCGTACAGTTATTGACAGAACTCCAATTTAGCTTTTTGTTATGCGTCTTTTTCATTTGGCTCTCTAAGTCGTGGAATATTGCGCCGAATTTTGGATGCAAGGTCTTGCTTCTTAACACCATAGTGCAATTCCCGGTGACAATTGGGACATAAGGCGACAGCATTATTAGTTGTATCTTCACCGCCATCAGCCAAACGCAGAACGTGATGTACCTCTAGGAAAGGCGAGCCATCTTCTCTGGAGAAAGGAGCTACTTTGCCGCATCCTTCGCAAATGCCAGCTGCCTCGGCTAAAACCCAAGCAACAACGGTGGGATCTCTAGTAAATTCAGTGACAGTGGTTTGAACCTTTGTAGGGTTCTTGTTTCCTTGCGGTGGCAATTTGGGAGGGTGTTTTTTGAGTTTTTCGACTGCAGCACTGAACACAGCAGATGCACCAAGCTGCTGCTCTTCTACTTCAGATATTAGCTGCTCAAGAATTTGAATAACGTTTGTGCCAACGTTACGTGCTGGCTTTAGGCCAGAAACCCACTGACGACCTTGCAAGGAGTAAACATACGAGATGTTCTGCATCCGATACTCGTATGACTTGACCGTGCGTCCAAACTTTTTCGAAAGCTTTGTGTAGTAGTCTTTCTTGGTGAAAGACTTACCTTCGGCCTCGTTCCTCTGCATTTCGACGTAAGCCTCTACAGAGGATCGTAATTCTCCCTCGCTCCAGTTCACACTCACATGTTTCCCCTAAAACGTATAACGCGCTTTAACTAATGACAAAGGGTCCCGCTTTACGGCATCCTGCCTTAAGTCTTAAGTGACTTAATCATCTTTTATGACGCCTAGCTTTTTCAACATTCTACCCATACAACGGGCTGTTTTCCCCGCATCAGATGACAGCAAATAGTCACCGCGGTCACATCTGTAAACAGTGCTTAGGTAAGGCAGTCCAACAACACTCACGAAATCTTTTGCTATTTCTATTAACTCTCTCAACTGAGAATATGTTGGTTTTGGAAGATTGTTCCATTCTACAGCCTCATGGTGAGCCACATTTTTGTTACGTATAGTTTTTAGGGCATAAAGCGCTGATTCAAGCTCAATTTCTGATTCTTCTTCTGCTTTAGGAATGACTTCTTCAAAATGATTTATAACCAGTTCTGTTAATGCTTTTTCTGTCATTTTATCTAAAGCATCCTCGGTGTAGCCTAAATTCACCATTTCTTTTATCAAGGTCGGTCTTTCGGGTATTTTTAGATCTTCAGAGTTTTCTCTCATTAACTTTAATGCGGCTGGAATACTCCTAATCTTGTGTCTGTTATTACTCTCAAATATCCTAGCAACAGACAAAATAAGGACTCGGTTTATATAGCGTTGAAGAGAACCAAAGAACTGCCCATAACTTGCTTCATTTATTGCATCGGCATTTCTTCCTACTATTTCATCAAGCGCCATTACTTCTTCAGCATCAAACAAATCAAGTGCAATACCACTAGATACAATATCTTTTAGTTCTTCTGAAGGAGTCACAGGAAATCTCCTAATGTTTTTGCTCGAAGGTGCTCGGGAGAGAGTGCTTCTTTAGCTGGCAAAAGAACTCAGCCTAAGCGATTGTCGTTATCAGGATCGTCAAAGTAAACACCAGGGCTGTTCCCGTTTTTTACTTTTAGTACAACTAATGTATTGTTGTTGAGGGATTGCTTAAGAGTGGCGATATGAGATTCTACATAATGTTAACAATAGGCGCTTTATTAGCCTGGCTTGCAGTAAGAAGCGGTTGTATTTGGTGGTACGTTGCTGGTTTAGCGTTGGGATTGACCGAGGCATTGCTGAATGCAAACGCAGACAAAAAGGGGATAGCTCACAAACTCATGCAGCACCATTGCAAAGCAGCTGAATCATTGATGAATGCTTTGAACAATACTGAATACGAAGATCAAACATATCGGATTGTACAGCTAGAAAATATTGGGGAAGAAAGCATGACAGGCGTTTATGTTAAACAAGATAATATCTGGCTAGCCATCGGAACTGCAATGGTTGAGGAAAAGAATAGCCTGCGCAAGTCAACTTTTTACTATTGCTGTCAACCACAATTCAAATCACCAAAAATGCTACTGGTGCCAAACATTAATTTAAATAAATACACAAATTAGCCGCCCAAATAAGCATCACAGCATCATTCAATATTTGCTTTTAGCAGAACTATCTTCACTGCGCCAACGTGATAGCAGACTTGAGGCAATACCTAGGCATTAGCCATATCGGCAAAGCTAACTTCCGATTGACTCGTTTGTTCAATAGCGTCGTGCTTGAATTCGGGACAGTATTTTCTTCTCTTCAACATAAACACACCTTGCCCATGATCGGGCTTCTTTGAGCTGTCTGCAAAATCGGGGTAGAACCCCACCAACCTCATCATCATGAAGGTTGTCATATCGGCTCACACTTCATTTCAGAAAATGTGCTCTAAGAAATCTGCAAAATCTCAAGCTAATGTTGTACTCTGTCATTATGCCAATAAGCTCATCAAAACTTCGCCAACTCCGACAAAAATTGAACTTAAGCCGTGAACAAGCGGCTCAGTCTGTATTCGTAACACAGCGTACCTGGTTAAGCTGGGAGCTAGATGAAGCGACTGAAAATCATCGCAACATGCCGGAAGGTTTACTTGAACTTTTCTGCATCAAACATAAGGTCAACTACAATGTAGTTGACAAGGGCATACACATTGTGTAATTATAACACTAACGCTTTCGAGGCGTTTTTTTAGAAATGCATATTACACAATGTGTATTGGGGGTTGGAAAATGAATAAATATGACGATCTAGTGACGGGCCATAAATTAGCCTGGGCAGCCGGCTTTGTGGACGGGGAGGGTTGTATTCACATTCTTAAGCAGAAATATAAAAGTCGTGCAGGTGAGATCAAGTATTACCACGTCCTCAGAGTGCATATTGCTCAGAATAACTTGGAGGTGTTGGAGTATTTGAAGAGCGTGCTTGGGGTCCACGGTAACATTCACAAGCTAAGGAGGACTGTAAGCACAAATCGGCAAGGGTATACACTCAACTTCAGCTCGAAACATGCTTTAAAGGTGGTCGAATTACTTTGCCCTTATTTGGTTCGTAAATTACCAGAGGCCTTGGCTGTATTACAATTTTGGAAAGAAGGACAAATGGATTTGCGTACAGGTAGAAAGCCACTCCCAGAAGCAATTTGGAATATACGGGAATGGTGGTATAGAAAGTTGCAGCGAATGAAGTAAGAACCTTCGTTTCAGAGCAATTTACTTAGCGGCATTTAAACAGTTGTCAGAATATGCACCGAAGCTTCAATTAAATGTGTTGTATTCGGGAAATCTGATTTTGCGCAGTTTGATGTCGCTGCAAAAGGCTTCATTCAATTATGATTAAAAAATTTAATCTTGAACTGTGTTCCGTATGTGTTCCGTACAGGCAAAAAAAAGCGCTTACCGATTGGCTAAGCGCTTGATTTATATGGCGTCCCCAAGGGGATTCGAACCCCTGTTACCGCCGTGAAAGGGCGGTGTCCTAGGCCTCTAGACGATGGGGACCTAAAACGATTCTTTCGGACTTTTGGTGGAGCTAGGCGGGATCGAACCGCCGACCTCCTGCATGCCATGCAGGCGCTCTCCCAGCTGAGCTATAGCCCCCGAAAGGAAGCGCACACTATAGGGATTTGGCTTTTGGCTGTCAACACAATATTTGAAAAAAAATTCATGGCGGGCGGCATTGGCTGGCGGCTTAGCAGCGATCTGATGATGAGCATATTTGTTAAGTGATTGATGTTTTGGATGAATTTATAAGCTTTGATTAAATCCCGTGGCGGATATTTGATGATTGGCGTTGAGTATGCGATAAATTGGAGCTTAAATATTGGACTAAGGCGGCGTTTTTCACGGCCGTGTCAGCTGCTCGAGGATGCACATGCGCAAACTGATGATATTAACCGCTGGCCTTTTTGCCTGTTACAGCCCCATTAGCTTTGCTTTTGACACGAATATCATACCGGCAAGATGTGACCGTCCTGACAACGATCTGTTTATGCCCGCTGGCTTAAATCCCGAGCTCAGTGAAGTTATTGTCGATGCCGATAATGCGCAAATTGTTGAAAATGGTACCTCCGTGTTTACCGGTGATGTTGAGGTGCTGCGGGGTAACCAGAAACTCAACGCCAATCGTGCCACCTATAATCGTCTGCAGGAAGAGGTCACTGCACAGGGCGATGTTAAATTGCGTGACAGTGAAATTCTGATTGAAGCCGAGCAGGCCGAATGGTCTTTGTTGGACGAGCGGGGCGCGATGATTGATGCCGCTTATCGTATTCGTCAAATGAATGCCCGGGGTAATGCCTCATATGTTTTACGTCAGGGCACCGCTAAAACCGATTTGAATGATGCGACCTATACGACCTGTGCCGAAGATGACGAATTCTGGATTCTGGAAGCCGATGAGGTCAATCTGAATCACGAAACCGCGGTGGGGACGGCTGAGGATGTGGTACTGCGTTTAAAAGGGGTACCGGTTTTTTACACACCATATATTAGTTTCCCACTGAGCGATGAGCGTAAATCAGGTTTTTTGATTCCGTCTATCGGCAGCAGTGATGAAACAGGCTTTGATCTCAGCACCCCTTATTACTGGAATATCGCGCCGGATCAGGATGCAACCATTACACCACGTTATATGTCGGATCGCGGTTTACAACTTAATGGCGAGTATCGCTATCTGACCGAGAATTCCAATGGCATGTTGAGCGCCGGTTTTCTGGGAAGCGATAACCTGCGCCGCGATGGTGACGATATCAATCCTTACTATCAGGAAGATCGTAAGCTTTTCAGCTGGCAGCATCAGGGACGTTTCAGTTCTCGCTGGTCTAATTATGTCGATTACAACTATGTGTCGGATCGTAATTATCTTGAAGATTTCAGTGGTAATCTGAGTATCAGCAGTACTTCTTACCTCAACCGTTTAGCGATGGTTAACTACAGCGGTGATATCTGGCGGTTTAATGCCTTAGCCCAAGGCTATCAAAGTTTATTGCTGGATGTGACCGAGCCTTATCAACAATTGCCCAAACTGACTTTGCGGGGCTTTTTACCGGATCAGGCGCTGGGTCTGACCTATGAGCTGGAAAGTGAATTTGTCTCTTTTGACAGTAATGAGCGGATTACCGGTCAGCGTTTAGATATGGAGCCTTCTATCAGTTTGCCATGGGGCAACGCCGGTGCTTATGTCACGCCGCGGGTGGCACTCAAGCAAAGCTATTATTCATTGGACAATCTGGGTCGTCAGCCGCAGTTTGAGGACAGTTCAATTTCGCGTACTGTGCCGATTTTAAGCATGGATAGCGGTTTGGTATTTGAACGGCCGTTAAAATTTGCCGACAGTAGCTTTATCCAGACGCTGGAGCCGCGGGCTTTCTATTTGTATATACCCGAACGGGATCAGGATGATATTCCGCTGTTTGATACCAATCTGCGTACCTTTACGATGGGCAGTCTGTTCAGTCATGATCGGTTTACCGGCCCTGACAGAGTGGGGGATGCCAACCAGTTATCCTTGGCATTAACGAGCCGGATTATTGATGAAGAAACGGGGCGTGAACGCTTGGCGGTGACACTCGGACAAATTCAGTATTACGCCAATCGCAACGTGACTTTGCTGTCGAGTCAGCAGGAGCAGGAGCGCAGTGATTCTGACTACATTGCCGAAGTCATTGCCAGCATTACCGAAAACTGGACCGCTGCAGGACAAATTCAATGGGATCCAGACAATAACCGTACCTCGGTCGGCACCACGCAACTGCGATACCGCGGCGATAATGGTGGTGTATTTAATATCTCGCACCGTTATCGCAGAGAAGGTGAACTCGATACCCAGTTCAGTAATATTATCGGTCTGGAACAAGTGGATATTTCAGCCAGTGTGCCAATCAATGATACCTGGAGTGTGATTGGCCGTTATTACCGCTCACTGGATGACCAGCGAACCCTGGAAACACTGGCTGGTTTTGAATACAACAGTTGTTGCTGGGCAACCCGCTTTGTATTTCGTGACTATATAAATGACATTAATAGTGATGACCGCAATACAGCCTTCTTTGTCGAAATTCAGCTGAAAGGGCTGGGCAGTTTTGGTAACAAAACCGATAATTTGCTGCAGGAAAGCATAATCGGCTACGAATAAACTCAACTTTCGGTATGATGTCCGGTCGAATTATGTGATGTGTTGGGCAAGCTTAAAATTTGCCACGCCAGCACGTTAAAATCTGCAATCCTGAACGGAGTACAGCATTTTTCATGATTAAGTATGTTATCGCCGCTTTGTTATTTGCCTGCAGTGTAATGGCTGAGCCACTGGATCGGATTATTGCAGTCGTTAATGACGATGTAATTCTCGACAGTGAACTGCAAGAAATGACGCAAACTGTGCGTCAGCAAATTCGTCAGCGGGAAGGCGCTATGCCACCGCCAGATATTTTGCGTCGTCAAGTTCTGGAAAGACTGATTATGCAGCGTATCCAATTGCAACGTGCTGATGAGACCGGCATTCGTGTTGCCGATGATGCTTTGAATGCGGCACTGGCACAAATTGCGCAGAACAATAATCTGACATTACGCCAATTTCGTGATGTGATTGAAGAGGACGGTTACAACTTCACCGATTTTCGCGAGAATATTCGTGAAGAAATGATTATCAGCCGACTGCGTAAAGCCCAGGTTGAGGACAGTATCGTCATTTCTGACCGCGAAATTGATAACTTTCTGGCAACGCAAACGCTGCAAGGCGATGCTGAAGCTTCCTATCGGTTACAGCACATTTTGGTAAGCCTGCCCGAAGCTGCTTCACCTGAAGAAGTTCAGGCGGCTGAAGAACAGTTAGCCGTTATTCAGCAACTGCTGGCTGACGGTGGCGATTTTGCTGAAGTCGCAGCGGGTTATTCGGATGGGCAGAATGCACTTGAAGGCGGCGAACTTGGCTGGCGTAAGCAAGGTGAATTGCCATCTTTATTTGCTGACGTTGTGCCGACATTGGCGGAAGGTGAAGCCAGTGATGTTATTCGCAGCGGCAGCGGTTATCACATCGTCCGGGTTGCCGAAAAGAAAACAGAAGAGACCCATCTTGTTAAGCAAACTCTGGCCAGTCATATTCTGATCAAAACCAATGAAGTGGTTACCGATGAAGAAGCTGAGAAACGTTTATTACAGTTACGTGAGCGGCTGATGAATGGTGAAGATTTTACTGAACTTGCCCGTTCACACTCTGAGGATACCGGTTCGGCGATTGAAGGTGGCAGCCTTGGCTGGACCAGTCCGGGGGTGATGGTGCCGGAATTTGAAGAAAAAATGAATGCGCTTGCTGAAGGTGAAATCAGCGATGTTTTTAAAAGCCGCTTTGGTTGGCATTTAATCAAAGTAGAAGATCGCCGTGAAGAAAATATGGCGGAAGAATTTAATCGTAATAAAGCCCGTGAACAACTGCGACAGCGTAAAGTCGAAGAAGAACTGGAAAGTTGGCTGCGTGCGCTACGCGATGAGGCTTACGTCGAGTATCGCGACTCTTGATTAAACCACAGCGTCTGGCCGTGACCGCCGGTGAACCCGCTGGTATTGGTCCGGACTTGGTTGTGTTGCTGTCACAATCAAGCTTTACACATGAATTGGTTATCATAGCTGATCCGGCGTTGCTGGCTGAACGTGCTGCCCAATTGGGTATTAATGTTGAGCTTCACCAGGTCGATTTTAATCAGCCAGCCAAAGCAAGTCAGGCAGGGCATATTTACTATATGCCGGTTAAACTCGCTGATAATGTAGTTGCTGGCCAGCTCAATGCGGCGAATGCCAATTATGTATTGCAAACTTTGGCAATAGCGGCAGATGGCTGTATGCAGGATCAATTTGCTGCCGTCATTACGGCGCCAGTTCATAAAGGCATTATTAATGACGCCGGCTTTGGCTTTAGTGGACATACCGAGTTTTTTGCCGAACGCGGTGGCGTCAACAAGGTCGTTATGATGCTGGCTACGCCTGATCTCAGAGTGGCGCTTGCCACTACGCATTTACCATTAAGTGCTGTCAGTGCGGCGATTAATCAGCCGGATTTATTACGTGTTATTGAAATAATTCAACAGAGTATGCAACACCAATTTGGGCTTAATCAGCCTAAAATTGCTGTTTGTGGCCTGAATCCTCATGCTGGTGAAGGTGGTCATTTGGGTCGGGAAGAAATCGATGTGATTGAGCCGGTATTAAAAAAAGCCGCTGAACAGGGGATCTCCGTAAGCGGCCCCTGGCCGGCTGATACCATTTTTGTTAAAAGCCGCTTGTCAGAATATGACGTAGTACTGGCGATGTTCCATGATCAGGGATTGCCGGTGTTGAAACATGCAGGTTTTGGTGAAGCCGTTAATATTACCTTGGGACTGCCATTTATCCGTACTTCAGTAGATCATGGTACAGCATTGGATTTGGCAGCGACCGGCAAAGCAGACGTAAGTAGCCTTCTGGCCGCTGTTAAAATGGCCCAATGGCTTACAGAGCAGCAATCATTATGACTCGGCAAAATACTCTTTACCCCCATGCCCGTAAGCGGTTTGGTCAGAATTTTTTGCATGATGATGCAATTATTGACTCCATCATTGCGGCAATCAGTCCTGAGCCAAATCAGCATCTTGTAGAAATTGGTCCCGGTCGGGGTGCATTAACCGCACCGCTACTTGCCTCTGGTGCCAGACTGGACGTGATCGAGTTGGATCGGGATTTGGCACCACTGTTGGCCGCACAATTCAAAGATGCTGATAATCTGACACTGCATAATGCTGATGCACTGCAGTTTAATTATTTACCTTTGGCAGCCGATGGCGAAAAACTCCGGGTGATCGGTAACCTGCCGTACAACATTACGACACCATTATTGTTTCACTTATTGGAACAATCCGCGGTTATTGATGATATGTGTTTTATGCTGCAAAAAGAGGTCGTCGAGCGCATTTGCGCCGTGCCAGGCAGTAAACAATACGGTCGACTGACAATTATGCTGCAATATCAATGTGCAGCAGAAGCTTTATTTGATGTGCCACCGGAAGCTTTTGAGCCCCCCCCCAAAGTAAATTCAGCAATCATTTACCTGCAACCTCGCACTCAACCGCTTGGCGGGAAAGTGGATAGTGTGCAATTAAATAAGTTGGTGACACAAGCCTTTAGTCAGCGGCGAAAAACCATTGCTAATACCTTGAAAAAATTAGTAAATCCAGATCAACTCATGGCGGTGGATGTTTCGCCTGAACAGCGTCCGGAAACGGTCAGTATTGAGCAGTTTGTTGCTTTAGCCCGGTTGTTATCAGCTCAGGGCTAAAAAGTCCCGACAAAATCCAGTTGATTGGAAGTGATATGACATCGTCAGATCGTCGTTTAGACCTTGTTCACAAAACCTTTTGATTAGGCAGTTAAACGCCTGACGCTGTCTTGACACACTGATTTTGCTGTAGTTAGATACACACAACCAATAGGCCCGTGGTTTGGCGGCGATTGGGACTCGACGATATAACTATACAAATGACATGAGGAATTAAGCTGTGAATAAATCTGAATTAATCGATGCAGTTGCTGCAGCTGCAGATATCTCTAAAGCAAAAGCAGCGCAGGCCGTTGACGGTGTGACTGCTGCTGTTACAAAAGCTCTCAGCAAAGGTGATCAAGTCACTTTGGTTGGCTTTGGCACATTCTCAGTTCGTGAGCGTGCTGCCCGTACCGGTCGTAACCCACGTACTGGCGAAGAAATCAAAATTGCCGCAGCCAAAATTCCTGCATTTAAGGCTGGCAAAGCCCTCAAGGATGCTGTAAACTAGTCGTTTTTCTTGGGGTGCTTAGCTCAGCTGGGAGAGCATCGCCCTTACAAGGCGAGGGTCGGGGGTTCGATCCCCTCAGCACCCACCAGGAATAACAGGAGCGGTAGTTCAGCTGGTTAGAATGCTGGCCTGTCACGCCGGAGGTCGCGGGTTCGAGTCCCGTCCGCTCCGCCATCACGAAAAAAGGCGCATTCATTGCGCCTTTTTTTTTGCCTGATTAACGCAATTTCATTATTGAAGGTTCGACGCTATGTTGCATTTTATCCGTGAAAAAGCTCAGGGCTGGGTTGCCTGGTTGATTGTGGGTCTGATCAGTATTCCTTTTGCGCTCTGGGGCTTGGATTCTTATTTAACTGGCGAAAATGAAGTCGTTGTCGCAACGGTTAATGGTGATGATATTAACCAATCGGACTTACAACGCGCTTTACAGCAATATCGCGATCAAATGCGCAGCGTAATGGGCGATGATTTTGACCCACAAATGTTTCAGGGCAGCACTATTCGTCTCGCCATCATCGAGGATCTGATTGAACAGCGCTTAATACTTGATGCAGCTAAAGCGTTGGGACAACGTATTCCGGATAGTCAAATTGCACAATTTGTCCGTAGCACTGAAGCATTTCAGGTAGATGGTCAGTTTGATATTGAACAATATCAAATGGTATTAGGCCGGGCAGGTTTTACGCCATCGGCTTATGAAGCGCAGTTACGTAATGATTTACTTAGCCAGCAATTAACTCAATATATAGATCGTAGCGCTTTAGCTGCTGACCATGAAGTACAACGTTTGTTACGGCTTGAGAATCAGCAGCGGAAAATTGCCTATGGCGTGTTGTCAATTAACCGTTATCTGGATGAGATAATGTTGGATGACAACGCAGCACGTGAATACTATGAAGCGAATCAGGCGGCTTATACGGCGCCAGAACAAGTGTCGGTTAGCTATATCCGTTTATCCGCAGACACGTTGGCAGAAGCGATTGACGTTGATGACAACGAATTAAAAGCTTTTTACGCCGATAACCGCGAGCAATTTGTCGGCCCTGAACAACGCCGTGCCAGCCATATTCTGATCGAAGGTGACAGTGCTGAAGCCAAAGCCAAAATTGAAGATTTGGCACAACAATTAAAAGACGGAGCTGATTTTGCCGAATTGGCTAAAGCACATTCGCAGGACCCAGGCTCCAGTGAAATAGGTGGCGATTTAGGCTTTTTTCAGCGTGATGTTATGGCGCCAGCCTTTGAGGAAGCCGTATTTGGTCTTGAAGTTGGAGAAATAAGTGAACCTGTGCAGACGGAGTTTGGTTATCACCTCATCAAGTTGACCGAAATTGATGCGCCGGCCGGTGCTGACTTTGCTGATGCCAGAGATCAGATTGAACAACAATACCGTCGTCAAATGGCGCGCGAACAATTCTTTGATATGGCAGAGCAACTGGCCAATCTGACCTACGAAAATCCTGAAAGCCTGGATGTTGCCGCCGAGACTTTATCATTGCCTGTTCAGACCACTGAGTTATTCACCCGAGATGGCGGTAGTAACGAAATCAGTGCTGAGCCTAAAGTTCTGGAAGCAGCATTCAGTGAAGATGTTTTAAATCAGGATTTAAACAGCCCGGCACTGGAACTGAGCGAAACCGATTTAGTGGTCATCCGCAAAAATGAATATATCCCGGCAAAACCATTGTCGTTTGAGTCAGTCGGGCCGGCTATCGAAGAGCAATTGCGATATGAAGCTGCGATGGAGAAAGCAGTAGCGGAGGGTAAAGCCAAAATTGCCAAAATTGAAGACGGTACGGCCGCTGAAAACGTGTTTGAAGACTCACAATGGCAGCCAGCGGAATTTTATGGTCGTGACAGTGATGCGATCAGTGAACAAGTGTTGGAACATGCCTTTGCAATGCCACGCAGCCAGCAACAATCCGTCAGCGGCTTTACTGCTGAAAATGGCAACTATATTGTTGTTGTGCTGAATGACATTAAAGATGGCGCTGACAGTGATGCCACAGAGGAACAAAAGCAGGCGTTGACTACTAATTTGGCACGCCTTAATGCCAATAGTGAGATAGAAGCTTTTATTACCAGTTTACGTGAAGAGGCAGATATCGAAATTTTTGAAGATCGTATTGCCAGAACGCCTGAATAAGGTGACGGTATTAACGATTAAAGGAAAAGGCGCGTTAAGCGCCTTTTTTTTGCATTTTTTTGTCGACGACGGCTGCACCTACAGTATCGCCCCAAACGTTGACCACAGTGCGAAAGCGGTCCAAAAACCAGTCGACTGACAGTAACAGGGCAATACCTTCAAGGGGTAAGCCGACAGCTGACAAGACAATCACCATGGTAACCAGTCCGGCTTCCGGAATACCGGCAGCACCAATGGCTGCCAGTGTTGCAGTAATAAAGACTATAGACTGCTGCGCAAAACTCAAATCAATCCCATAGGCTTGCGCTATAAACATAACGGCCGCTGCCTCATACAGGGCGGTGCCGTTCATATTGACGGTACTGCCCAGCGGCAGCACAAACTTCACTGATTTATCACTCACACCTTGTTGCCGGGTATTTTCCATAGTCAGTGGTAGGGTCGCGGTTGAACTGGCTGTCCCGAACGCGGTGACGAGTGCCTGACTCAATCCTTTTAAATAAGCCAAGCCACGGCCGCTGAGCAGTTTCAGGATCAGACATAGCACCACAAAATGCACTAACAAGCCTGACAACACCGTCAGTACATGTAGACCAACGGCTTTGATTTCTGCAAAAAATTCCGGGCCACCACCAGCCTGTCCCAGGCGAGCAGCAATCAAAGCAAAAATACCGATAGGTGCCAGAAACATGATCCACACCACCAGCTTCATCATGGCTTCATTAATACCATCAAATAGCGCAAAGACAGGATGGCCTCGTTCGCCTAATGTGCTCAGTGCCAATGCAAAAATAATGGCAAAGACAATTAATGGCAGCAATTGCATGTCCGCAGCTGAGGCAATCAGATTGGGCGACACCATCGACAGCACAATATCGGCAAGGCTGGTATCTTGTTTTTCGAGAACATGCGCTGGCACTTCGGCGTTACTCAGGCTGATACCGCTGCCCGGTGAAATCCAGTTGACCATCAGCAAGCCGATTAATACTGCCAGCGCACTGGTTATCAGATAATAAGTGATGGTCATACCGCCCAGACGGCCCATTTGCCGGACATCTCCCAGTGCGCCGATACCACTGATAACGGCTGCTAAAATCAGCGGGACAATGGTCATTTTCAGCGCATTGAGGAACAACGTCCCCAGCCAGCTGATTTGCTGACTGAAATCGGGAAAAAACCAGCCGGTAAATACGCCGCCAATGGCACCAATAATGATGCCAATCAATAACCGGGTCGCGAGTTTGGGTGACATGATGCATCCTTAAATAGCGGGCATATGCTGAATACAAAACAGGGCATCGAAATGCCCTGTTTTAATATCAAATTGCCATAGTGGTCTTATTTATCGCCGATGCCAACAATATTGTAGCCGCCATCAACATACGTGATTTCACCGGTGATACCCGATGCCAGATCGGAGCACAAAAACGCACCGACATTACCGACTTCTTCAATGGTGACATTACGACGTAATGGTGAATTGCGTTCACCGTAAGCCAGCATTTTGCCAAAATCGCCAATACCGGCAGCGGCCAGTGTCTTGATAGGACCGGCGGAAACGGCGTTGACCCGAATACCTTCAGGGCCCATCGAATAAGCCATATAACGAACGGTGGCTTCCAATGCTGCTTTAGCTACGCCCATTACATTGTAATTATCAATAGCACGTTCGGCACCTAGATAGCTTAATGTCAGCAGAGAGCCATTACGACCGGCCAGCATGGCTTTGCCGGCTTTGGCCAATGCAGCAAAACTGTAGGCGCTGATATCGTTGGCAGCAGAAAACCCTTCACGGGTGACGCTATCAATAAAGCTACCCTGTAATTGTTCACGCGGCGCAAACGCCACTGAGTGGACAATGCTGTCGAGACCGTCCCAATGCTTTGCCAAAGCGTCAAATACAGCGCTTATTTGTTCATCCGAACTGACATCGCAGGGGAATAGCAAATCCGGGTTGGCGCCACATTCTGCAGCAATTTTTTCAACGCGGGATTTTAGTTTGTCATTTTGATAAGTAAACGCCAGTTCGGCACCTTCACGGGCCATGGCGTGGGCGATACCGGAGGCGATAGAACGATTGCTGGCAACACCGACAATCAATACGCGTTTGCCCTGTAAAAATCCCATGGATGTCTCCTGATGTAATAAAGCCGATTAACTTACCCGATTTTGCGATTAACGGGAAGAGGCAAGGACGGCCGAATATGGCTATAATCATGCCTTGATCAGCCTAATGACGGAGTATCATGCGTAGTACAGTCCTGATCCTGATGACTTGCCTGCTGTGGCTCAGTGGCTGTGATCAACAAGCGATTAATTCACCTTATCCGGCCCCGGAGGCTGATGAAACGGTGCTGTATACCTCGTTTAATCTACGGCCCAAACATCTCGATCCGGCGCGTTCGTACAGTTCCAATGAAACATTGATTACCGGTCAAGTTTACGAACCGCCGCTGCAATATCATTACCTTAAAAGGCCCTACCAACTGGAACCGCTGACCGCTGAAAAAATGCCTGAACTGGTGTTTTTGGATAGTACGGGAGAGCCACTTCCGGCCGACGCAGATCCAGGCGATATAGCTTTTAGTCAGTACACCATTACCATTCGTCCGGGTATAGCATTTCAGCCGCATCCGGCTTTTGTCCGCGATGATAACGGTAATTTGCGTTATCACCAATTAACCGATGATGAAATGGATAACATTAACAGCCTCACTGATTTTACCGAGCACAGCAGTCGTGAATTGCAGGCGCAGGACTATGTTTATCAAATTAAACGGCTGGCCAACCCTCAGGTGCATTCGCCGATCTTCGGTTTGATGAGCGAGTATATCGTTGGCTTACGCGAATTTAATAAGACACTATCTGAAGCTCAGGCAAGCACAGAGACGATAGATTTACGTGACTATCGACTAAGCGGTGTCAAAGCACTGGATAAATATCGTTATCAAATCACCGTTTATGGCCAGTATCCGCAATTAAAATATTGGCTGGCGATGCCATTTTTTGCTCCGATTGCCTGGGAGGTCGAAAACTTTTATCAGCAGCCCGGCCTGCAACGCAAAAATATTACCCTCGACTGGTATCCGGTGGGCACAGGGCCCTATTACTTAGTGGAAAATGATCCCAACCGACGCATGACATTAATCCGGAATCCGCTGTTTCATGGTGAACGTTATCCGCGCGAAGGCGAGGCGGGTGATGAAGCTGCCGGTTTACTGACCGATGCCGGCAAAACGATGCCGTTTATCGACCGCATCGTGTTTACTCTTGAAAAAGAAAGCACCGCTTATTGGAATAAGTTTTTACAGGGTTATTACGATCTCAGTGCACTGACCTCTGATAGTTTTGACCAGGCGATTAATATTTCGGCATCTGGCGACTTCGGTCTCAGCGAGAGCATGAAAGAATTGGGTATTGCGTTGCAATCAGCGGTGGGTACAACGACTTATTACATGGGTTTTAATATGTTGGATCCGGTCGTCGGCGGCTATACCGAACGCGCGCGTAAATTACGACATGCCATCGCCATCGCGGTTGATCAGGAAGAAAATATCAGCATTTTTGCCAATGGTCAGGGAATCCCGGCGCAAGGGCCAATCCCACCTGGAATTTTCGGCTATCGAGACGACAAGAGTGGTATTGATAATACCGTTTACGACTGGGTTGATGGTGCGCCGCGTACCAAACCGATTAGCGAGGCAAAAGAATTACTGGCCGAAGCAGGCTATCCCAATGGCCGTGATGCCAAAACCGGTGAGCCATTGGTACTGTATTTTGATGTGACCAATCGGGGGCCGGATAGCAAAGCGCAATTTGACTGGGTGCGTAAACAGTTTCGCAAATTAAACATTCAATTGGTCGTGCGCAGTACCGATTACAATCGTTTCCAAGAAAAAATGCGTAACGGCACTGCGCAGATATTTCAGTGGGGTTGGAACGCTGACTATCCGGATCCAGAGAATTTTTTGTTTTTGCTTTATGGTCCTAATAGTAAAGCATTGTTCAGTGGTGAAAATGCCGCCAACTACCAGAATCCTGAGTTTGATGCACTGTTTGAGCAAATGCGGGTATTGCCGGATGGTGAAAAGCGTCAGCAAGTCATTGATAAAATGGTAGAAATTGCCCGTTATGACGCGCCATGGATCTGGGGATTTCATCCCAAGCGCTTTACGCTTTTTCATGCCTGGAATAAAAATATTAAAACCCATCTGATGGCCAATAACACCATGAAATATCAGCGCATTGATGTTGCGCTTCGTGAAAAACTGCAGGCGCAGTGGAATACACCCGTATGGTGGCCTTTGTGGTTGATTGGATTTATTTTGATATTGGCACTGCTACCAGCGTGGCAATTATATTATCGGCGCAAATATCAATCGCGTTAAAGTGACTTGCACACCTGTTGGTTTTGGAAGTCATTAGTTAGAATGGGGCATTTTTGCCGGGCTTAATTTTAAGGAGTGAGATACAGTGGATTTAGCAACGCTATTGGGTTTTCTGCTTGCCTGGACATTGATTATTGCAACCATTGCGTTTGGCGCCGCTGCCAGTACCTTTCTCAATATGCCGTCATTTCTTATCGTGTTTGGTGGCACCTTTGCGGTGGTGATGATGCGTTTCACCCTGAAGCAATTTATTAATTCCATCAAAACTACCACCAAAGCTTTTTTGCATCGCAGTGTGCAACCCGATGAAATCATCGCTGAAGTCGTTCGTCTGGCCACGGTTGCCCGTAAAGAGGGTTTATTGGCGCTGGAACGTCAGGAAGTCAATATTTCGGCTTTGTCGCTTGGGATAAGAATGCTGGTCGATGGTCATGAGCCCGCTGTTGTGCGTAAAGCGTTAATTACCGAGATGAATGAAACAGTCAACCGACATCGCATCGGCCAGCAGATTTTTCAGCAAATCGGCGATGCAGCGCCGGCAATGGGGTTGATAGGTACTTTAGTGGGCCTCGTTCAAATGTTGTCGAATATGTCCGACCCCAAAGCAATTGGGCCGGCCATGGCGATTGCTTTGTTAACGACACTTTACGGAGCGATGATTGCCAATATGTTTGCCTTGCCGATTGCTGATAAATTAGCACTGCGCAGTGGTGAAGAACTGATGAATAAAAACATCATTATCGAGAGTGTGATGGGCATTCAGGAAGGTCAGAATCCCAAAGTACTGGAAGAATTACTGAAAAACTTTCTGCCATCGTCAATGCGTGATAATGGCGATAGTGAACAAACCGCTCCCGCCTGATATGTTTTGCTGTCATGAATGAAAACGAAAACCAGCGCTTTGCTCAACAGCAAAAAAAAGGCTTGCCGCCTTATATGGCGACATTTGCTGATTTGATGTCGCTGTTAATGTGCTTTTTTGTATTGTTATTGTCGTTTGC
>JAWWAG010000017.1:0-24298 GCA_033721795.1 Methylophaga sp.
GCTCTTCTTGGTTGCAAAAAATAATGGCGGTCATTGTACAACGACTTATAAGTGACATGAATGATTGCAACGCCACATAATACAAAGCCCGGAGCAACTTTTTCTGAGCGTTTGTCACAGTTGCTGTAACAAAGCTGGGGTGGCACAGTGTAATGAAAATGATTATCTCAAAGTCAGCAGGGTGCTGATTGGCAACTTATCAGGGGATGTTGTTACTTATGCAAGGCATTTGAAGCAGCCACAAACCCAAATTCATCATAGGAAGTGTCCAGATGGCGATTAAGCAGGACAGTACCCGCAAATTTTATATTCGCAATGCGGTAGAAGCCGATCTGCCTGTGCTGGTCGACTTTCTTGCCAAACTGGCACTGCATGTTGCTGGCGCGCCACCACTGAAGCTCAAGAAAAATGAGCGAAGCAGGCTGATGCAGGTTTTGCGGACTTCACTGTCGGATCCGGCCAAGCTCATCATCGTTGCGGCAACATCTGATGATAATCTCATTGGTATGGGCTATCTTTATGTTGTGAAACATCAGGGTATCTGGGAGCAGGCAGAAGAGACCGAAGCCAAGTCTGCATTTATTGATGATGTCTGGGTGGAACCGGATTTCAGAAATCAGGGTATTTTCAGTGCATTGATTCGTGAACTGATTAAATTCGCTGAAAGTCATGATGTGCATGAATTAATTCTTGAGTATGCCGTCTCTAACAAAGAGGCAGAAGCGGTCTGGACCCGGCTGGGGTTTAAACTCACCGGTGTCCGGGCGGCGGCTTTTACCAAAACAGTGCAAGCCGCATTAGCAAAAGGGCAATAAAGATGTCGCTCGAAAACAAACGGCTTTTAGCAGCCAAAGCGGGGAAACGTGATAGGTGATCGCAGCGTAACGGTATTTACTGATGATGTGATGCTGGGCCACAACCCTGAAGTTGATCTGCCCTTTGTACCCAGCCGGGTCGAAAAGCGTGTCAGACACATCTTGCAGGGCCTAGATTTTAAGTGGAGCTATCCTGAACACCCCGGACGTTTGGCTGCGATTACCAAGCATCTGGCGGAGCATCCTGTACCGGGCGTAAGTATTAAATCTGGCCCTGAGGCTACATACGAACAATTAGGCCGGGTACATACCATGGCCTATCTTGATCATATTTTTTCTATGGCCGGTGAACGTGCCTGGCTTGACAGTGATACCACTGCGGTATCCCCTGACAGTATCAAAGCGGTCACTGCCGCGGCCGGTAATGCCATCGCTGCAGTGGAGTGCGTTGTCAAAGGTCAATCACAAAGTGCATTTGCCCTGATACGGCCACCGGGTCATCATGCCGAACCCGTCCGGGCCAGAGGCTTTTGCCTGATAAATAACGTAGCAGTGGCGGCTGCACATGCACAGGCGAAGCTTGGCTGTGAACGCATTCTGATTGTTGACTGGGATGCACACCATGGTAATGGCACGCAAGATATCTTCTGGGCTGACCCGGATGTATTATTCTTTGATACGCATTGTGCCGCGCCGTTTTATCCGGGCTCCGGTGACCTGAATGAAGTCGGCGCTGGATTGGGAGAAGGCTACACTATCAATGTACCGTTGCCGGAGACCGCCGGAGATATTGCTTTTGAAAAAGCCTTTCGGGAAATACTGGTGCCGGCTGCCGAGCATTTTAAACCTGATCTGGTACTGGTCTCTGCCGGCTTCGATCCGCATCGTAATGATATGGCGCTGAATCTCAGCTATGACGGTTTTAAAGTAATTACCCGTATCGTTCAGGATATCGCAGATAAACACTGTAACGGCAGATTAGCATTGGTGCTGGAAGGTGGTTACAACCTGACATCGCTTGCGCGTGGTGTTCATGCCGTGTTGGAAGTGCTGGCCGGTGGTGATGTTCCGGAATTATCGCCAAACGGCGTCAAAGAGGTAGCGCAAGCGGCAGCATTTCATCGATCCGCCTTCACTGATGATGAATAAATCTGCCGTTTTTGAGGGTTTTTGAGCAGGCTGCGCCAAGTCATTGTCAAAGGGGCGTTTGTACGCTGATCTTAAATATTTCTGATGGTCCGGCATTTCGGGAAAGCTGAGCAGCCCCAGAACTGCTTGCCTGCGTTATCGCCTTTTTTCGTTTCTCTGAGCAGCATTTCGCTGCCACATTTTGGGCACAATTGTGCATTATCTTTGCTGTTGATGATCTGTTGAACATGCTGCTTGTGTGCCCGGTTGCTGTTCATAGATCTTTTCAGTCGCCCGTTTTCAATCGCCTCAATAATTTCCCGTACTTGTTTGGGGCTAAGCACAGTTTCAGTCATAGATTGAATGTAGCGAATATAGTCCATACCGAAAGTCACATTGACGGGTACCGGCGTCTTGAATGTACTGTCTCCGATAAATACCACCACGGAGTGAACCTGCTGATCTTCCAGATTTAACAGTGCTTGCAGGGTCTTGCTGTGTTTGTAATTTTGATGCAGCGGGTTTTGGAAGCGATAAGTGTTTATGTAGATTTTCTGTGTCCACATCTTTAGCTGTCGTGAACCATAAATCCAGCCTCTGCGATTTTTGGTTTCGACCACAAAGACCCCATGAACAGAGACAATAATGTGATCGATTTGTGTTGTGCCATTCTCCGTTGGCAGAGTCACGTTTTTGATTAAATGATAAACATCTTTATCCAGCTTCCACTTAGCAAGAACATTGATGATGAATTCACCACAAACGCCTTTAAACCAGGCTGATTTAACAACCCCCGCAAATACAAAAAGTGGGATCAAATACCACAGTGACAGCAAAGCTTGATAGAGAGGGGCGAAGTCCATTTCGATTCACTCTTGAACGAGGGCCCGGAAAGGGGCCGTTAGCGAGGTTCGTTTTACGCTTTTTAGCTAAAGGAAGTCCAGTTAATTCAAAGGGGCTTTTTATCTTTTGCCGCGTACATCTTTTTATCTGCCGAGGCTAAAAGATCATCAATCGTTGTATTGTTATCCACGGTGGTGTTGATATAACCAACGCTGTACTCAAGATCATAGCCGCGGACGGCTTCTTTATTATAGGCTGTCAGTTCGTCTTCAAAACGTTGAATGACATGTTCGGTATTTTCGATATCAACATCCATCATCAGCACGGCAAATTCATCACCACCAATCCGGCCAAACACGTCTGATTGACGGAAGACTTCACGCATAATATTGGCAAACACGACCAATGCTCTGTCACCTTCGGCATGACCGAAGGAGTCATTAATCGGTTTGAATTTATCTAAATCAAACAACAAAACCGAAGCTGATAGCCCTTTGCGACGGCAAATATTCAAACTGTGTTTGGCAAGATCTGTAAAACCCCGACGATTTGAGATTAAAGTCAGTTCATCAAGCGTTGCCAGTTGTAAAGCGGCAATTTCTTGCTCGGCCATCACACCCAGATCTTTTAATAATTGCATATCATCGTCATCAAACGCACGTGGCTGGGTATCGATAATACAGAGTGTGCCCAGAGCGCTGCCATTGTTAATTTTTAATGGATAGCCGGCATAAAAGCGGATATTCGGATCCTCGGTGACCAATGGATTATCTTTAAACCGATGATCATCAAGGGCATCTTCGACAACAAATACATCATTGCCCAAAATGGCATGCCCACAAAAAGACACTTCCCGGGAGGTTTCATCAGGAATCTCCATCTCAGTGGCTTTTGATTTAAACCACTGCCGGCCATCATCAATCAGGCTTAATACCGAAATATCAACGCCAAACATACGTTTCGCCATGCGGGTCAGCCGGTCAAACCGCTCTTCAGGTGCTGAATCTAGCAGCTTCAGCGCCCGGAGCTTTTCCATTCTTTGTTTTTCATCTTGAGGGATGCTTGGTGAGATCATCTTAAGATTCTCTCCTTACTAAACTGGTTAAAATGAGAGACTAAGCGGATAAATGCCACTCATCAGAACCGATAATTGGCAAATACACATAAGCCTGTTACACAGGTAAATCGTTTTGAAATGTGGTGAGCGGCGAATAACTACCGTAGCTACTCACGCAGAAGGCATAAATAATTGTCCATCCCGACTAATCAATTTCATCAATCGAATGGTAACCTTCACGATACACGATGCCGGTGTTTTTCGGATGTTTTTCAATCGTCATGCTGTTTCCACCGATAGAAATTTTAAAGCTATCCTGAGTGACCTCTGAAACAGCATATTGGGTCATATCGACAAACATCATATTGCCACTGAGACGGGTGATACTGTCATCAATTTGTGATGAATAAGTCATATCATCATCGTAATATGTGACCAGCTCAGAAACCGTTTCCAGACCATCTTCGGCGGGGGTAAACGTTAAAATAAATACGAACTCACCTTGTTCACCCATCCAAGTGGAGTCCGCCAACATACCGTAATCAATACCACGTGTCAGCGTGATATCACCCACTTCCAGATCTCCTTCAGCATTGACGGTTAAAATATTGGCGGGTAAGTCATCAGCACCGACGATAGTGATAGCTTGATCGTCGCTGTCATACCGGTATTGCGCGGTGCCGATATCTTCACCACCTTTGTTAATATTGACTTTACCGTCGGGTAGAAACTGGTAACTGGTCAAGCCATCCGGGGCAATAAACCGGCCTTCAAATTCATCATTACTGCTGCAGGCAGAGAGCAATGCAGTCAAGATTAAGGCGAGCAGCCAGAAATATTTTTTCATTCGCGTGAAGTTCCTTTTTACAGGTCATAATCGATGCCGCAGAGGATACCCTGAAACCTTTGCGGCTCAAAATGCATGGTGATGACAGGCGGTTAGCGCGATGTCAGTGTTGAAGCAATGCGGCAGTTTACCGATTTAATTTCAGCATTATTCGCTTCGATTTGTGTTGAGAAGTTAAATTCAACTGGGATAGTAAAGCGGTTTTTACTATTAGCTAGTAAGTGATCGATTTGGCTGTTTTGCTGCCGGTCAGTGTCTCTGATGCCCATAACGCTTTTCAGATAATTAATCTCTACTTTGCAACTGGCTTTAGCTTCAATATTGCGCTTGGCATCATTAGAAACATCATAAGCCACACTGGCAATGCAATGACTTAAATAACCGCTGACAGAGGACTTATGGCACTCGAGTTCAGCGCTATGCACAACAATGCATAGTTCATTATTTGCATCCGCGCATTGTGTTTCAGCCATTGCGAAATGGGTTATAGCCATCATCAAAGCCAGTAACAAAATTTGTTTCATTCATTTTCCATTAAAAAATGTCAGGTATTCATATTCTAGCCAATTTACATGCAAATCAACTGGTGGCCTAGCGAAAGCTGAATAGCTAAGAATTTTTTAGATTCAAATGCGCAGTTGCGATAACGATTTTCAAACTGTGCAGTGATTGCTTTTGCTCGAAACCATAACGCCCCCTCGTGTTGAAAAACAATTTTTTATGAGTTAGGTTCAATACTAGGCCGTTACTGGCGCAAAAAAGGGTATCGCTATGAACGATAAACTTTCAGCCTATCGTGGCAAGCGTGACTTCCGAAAAACCCATGAGCCGAAGGGGAAAACGACTAAGCAATCGGGCCGGCAGTTTGTTATTCAAAAGCATGATGCCTCTTCGCTTCATTACGATTTTCGTCTCGAAATCGACGGGGTCTTGGTTTCCTGGGCCGTCCCCAAAGGATTATCGACGAACCCCGCTGATAAACGACTGGGCATTCAAACAGAGGATCATCCACTGGATTATGCCGACTTTGAAGGGACCATCCCTGAGGAGGAATATGGTGGCGGTACCGTGATGGTCTGGGATCGTGGACAGTACACGAATATGCGGGCAGAAAAAGATAACGATAACGAGAGCATGACAGAGAGCCTCAAAAATGGACTTCTTGAAGTCTGGCTGGAAGGAGAAAAGCTGCAAGGCGGATATGCCATAAAACGCATTGGAAAAGAAAAAAAGCCCCACTGGTTAATTATCAAAATGCGCGACGACAAGGCCGATGCCCGACGGAATCCCACCAGTACCGAGCCCAACTCCGTAAAAACCAACCGTACCCTTAAAGAAATCGCACAAAAGGCCAAAGATCAACAATGACATATAGAAATGAAAAAGTGTATGGCATGGACAATCTGACGGTTATGGGAGCAGCACATCACGCATGATCATTTCACCAAGTCTGCTGACGAAACGAATTATTCATTTCAAAGGCTCAAACAGCATCAAACATTAATCATCGGTCCACGAAAAATTATTATGTGACAGACGATTATGAATATAGCCGCTGAGAATCCAGCTTAAATACAGCCATTTAAAAAATATATCTGGATTGCGATAACCTGATGGGCTCAGAACGTCGCCAAAAGGCTTTCGAATTTTGTTTGAGTAAGCGAGAAGATAATGACCGACAAGAACAAATATCAGCCACCGCAAGTATGGCAATGGGAAAACGAGAGCGACGAAGCATTTTCAAACATCAATCGCCCTGTGAGCGGCCCAACATATTACAAAGAATTGCCAGTCGGAGCCCATCCATTGCAGCTGTATTCCATGGCGACGCCTAATGGCGTTAAAGTGACTATCATGCTGGAGGAGTTGCTGGAGAGCGATTATAAAGACGCTAATTATGATGCATGGCTTATTCAGATTGGGGAGGGCGATCAATTTTCCAGCGGGTTTGTTTCGATCAATCCCAATTCCAAAATACCGGCAATGGTTGATTACCACGGTAAAACACCTGTAAGGGTATTTGAAACCGGGGCCATCTTGCTTTATCTGGCAGAGAAGTTTGATGCCTTTCTGCCAGATGATCACGCCAAGCGGACTGAAACGCTCAACTGGTTATTCTGGCAACAAGGTGCAACCCCTTTTGTCGGCGGTGGTTTCGGCCATTTTTACGCTTATGCACCAGAGAAACTGAAATACCCCATAGATCGCTATACGATGGAAACCAAGCGTCAGCTGGATGTACTGAATCATGTTCTGTCCGAACGCGACTATATAGCCGGTGATGATTACAGTATTGCGGATATTGCCATCTACCCCTGGTATGGTGCTTTGGTGGAAGGACGTCTCTATGACGCTGCTACGTTTTTGGCCGTCGATGAATATCCTCATGTTCAGCGCTGGGCAAAAAGCATCGCAGTGCGCCCAGCAGTCAAACGAGGACTAATGGTCAATCGTACCTGGGGGGAACCATCAGAGCAGTTATATGAACGTCATAATAAAGATGACTTTGAGCTTCGGACGCAGGATAAGATATGACAGTCTTAATCCGGGGGCTTTGGTTTCAAACCTTAAGCAAATAACTATAAGGATTTTGGCATCTGCCCCGACCACGCCATTAAAAAAACAAAAGGGTAAAGCTGAATATTCTTCACAGCGTCAAATTGCTTAATCATGATGAAATTGCCCATAACATCGGCAGCCATACCAGAATATATGAGGTAAAAAGATGGTTAATGAACTTGCTGAACAAGTAGTCGAAATCCTCAAAAACAGCGAAAAGCAGGCATTGAAGATCAGCCGGATTATTGTCCAACTGAAAAACTTCGACCCGGCTTCAAACGAGGATAAAATCGCACTGGCTTCGGCTCTGGATATTCTCAGTGACAAAGGACAAATACAAATAGAGCATCCACCCGCCTATCTGAAAAGCCTTGATGGATTTGTTTCGTTCAATGATAAGGTTATTACCCTGGAAGAAACTGCGTAGTGATCAGTAAATAAAACGGCTTCCGGGATATATCGGTACTTTAAATGTTTTCCCCAAACGACAGTTTCAAGCCTAGGTTCATGTCTTGCTGAGCCGTCAATAAAATGAACCGTTTAACCGAGTTCGAATTATCAATGCCTGACCACTATGGCTTGTTAGAAAAACAGCAAAAAGCCATTGATATAAACATCTTTAATTAATTTTCCATCAGCTTAAAGAGTATATATATCAATGGCATGTTACTTTTTAATTCGCTGTTGATTCACCTTAAATTGATATTGAACAAAACTTAGTAATAGAAGGGTAACGATGTCCCGGTTGTTTTAACAAAACTGTCATAAAAACATTGCATCATGACACAGCTCATAAGTGTGGTGGTGTATGCTCAAAACCGTTCGTAGCAGAATTCTTTTTTATTCTTTTCTCTCAGTCTTTGCATTATCAGCGCTGACAGTTCTGGCCTCATCGATAATCAGCAAAGCAGAGAACGTTGCTGAAAATCTGATACAAAATAGTCTGACTGAATCCTGGCTATTGAATGATCTGGAGCAAGATCTGCGTCGTTTGCAGGATCTGTCGTACAAGACTAAAGCTCAACTACTGCTTTGGGATGAAATTGATTCGGAATTTGCCGCGCTTTCAGAGTCAATTCCAGCTAATTGGAATGCGATTCATAACAATAAACAACTGAGTATCTGGGCCAGTGAAAACGAAGCCATTTTTGCGGCAGTAACGGCCTATATGGAAGTGTTCGGCCTCGGAGTCGCCGAGAAGAGCTATTACGAATCAGGCAAAACCGTAGACTTCTCATTGTTTCCTGCCCTGTCGCCAATGCTTGACAGTATTAATGCACGCAATGATGCCAGCCGTGACCTTATCGACCATGAATCCAGCGAACTTTTAGATTATTTAGCGCGCCAACAGATTTCATTAATCATTGGTTTTGTCAGCTTTTTGATGGTCATTATTCTGATGACACTGTGGCTACGAAAGACGGTCATTTTCCGTTTACAGCGTATCGAACGGGATATTCAGACAATGGACAAAAACTCCGATCTGGCTAATCCACCAGACCTGAAAGGCTCAGACGAAGTGGCCGGGGTCGCGACTGCGTTGATGAGTTTGGTTAGCCGGTTTGAAGGCTTTATTGGCGATATCAGATCGGCATCGAACAGTGTTAACGATCGAACTGATCACCTCGATATTCAGGCACAAGAGTTGGAATCAGCATCTCGAATGACCTATTTGCAAATTCAGGAGGTTAACGATTCGATGAGATCAATGACCGAACAGGCTTTGACGATTGAAAGCTCGACTCGGGAATCTGCTGAAACTGTACGCTCGGCCGTCACGGCAAACGCTTTTATTCAATCAGGTCTTAAAAATACTGAAACGGCAACAGATAATACCGTTGAGGTCATTGGACGGGTTTCTGTATCAATACACGAATTAACGGAATCGGCCGCCAATATTGAAAAAGTCATCAGCGTCATCGCTGAAATCGCCGAACAAACGAATCTGCTGGCCCTGAATGCTGCGATTGAAGCTGCCAGGGCAGGGGAGCATGGACGAGGATTCGCCGTCGTTGCTGATGAGGTACGGACTTTATCGAGACGTACAACTGACTCAACCGGGCAAATCCGCCAATGGGTGGCCGGATTAATTACAGGCGTACAAGGCGTTGAACAATTAATCGCTGAAATGACGCAGGCGGGTAGTGATAATCGACAGATGCTGGAAGACCTCAAGGGTCAGCTTGTAATAATGAACCGCTGGTTTGCTGATCTGGAGCAGCGCAGTCACACCATTAATGAAGCACTGACGTTACAACGTGAAGAGATTGATCGTGTGGGATCCCGGTTCGCTACGCTGGATGCCAACGCCGCGACGGTCAGTGAAAATGTTGTCGGCAGCAGAGAGATTAGTTTCGCAAAGAGAGGCTAACTCAATGAAGGAACTGACTACCCGTTTTCGGACTTCATTTGATAGTTGAAGTCAATTTCATTTAATAGGAATTGATACTCTGAACTAACGACATCTGCCGTGCAGACACGTTTACAGGCGGACGATTTATCGACTCCCTCTGGCATGTAAATAAACGGCTCTAATTTGGATAAGGTCTATAGCGGCTTTGAAAGAACGCATTGCATTTCCCACTTCGTTTATGTGAATAACTATAGTGGCTCAGTAAGCCCGATAACCATTTCAGATGTGAAGCATCAAAGGGGTCAGTCACCCTGATGGTTAACTGAGCGGAAAGGCATGCTCAGCATAATGCTGTTGATAGACCACCTCAATGCGAAGTCGATCGCCCTGTTGGGCGTACTGCAAAGGATCCGTGACTTCATTTATCCACTGTGCGGCCTGTTTTTCAGGAACATAGTTGCACACATCACCAATTGACCAGTGAAAATACACTTCATTGCGTTTCTTTTCGGCGAGCAGCTTTTCATCGGTGGTTTCCGGAATCGGAATATACGAACTGAAAATCTCCAGCCCACCTTGTTGCTCAGGGTCAGCAGCAAAATACTCCAGTGAAATATCCCAGCCACGCACCAAACCTTGATTTGAGTCGCCCCGTTCAATGCTAAAGCCATACATGGCCAGGGTGTCTTCTTTTAATGTGGGTAATGTTAACAACGCAGACTGAACGCTTTGAATGGCGGCTTTATCCTCCTCTGATAAACCGTCAAGTGTGAGCAACCAACTGCCGAGTGCAATGGCAGTGTTGAGAATAGGCTGATGGGAGTCGCTCAGTTGAATATGGGCCATGATGCTACTTGGTTTAATGTTGTGGATACAAGGCAAAAATCAAAGGTGTTTGACGACTTTTATCCCCTTTGATTTCTATTTCCTACTAGAGTATTTTTCTTTTGCTTTCTTTAAGTACTCGCTATTACCAGTGATTTTTTCGATTGTTTTGTTTATCAACTTTTCTGAATACAAATGTGCATTAACTTTTTCTACGTAATGGTGGAATTCGTTATTAGTTTTTTTCCATGACTCGACATAAATAACCTACTGGAAACAATGTCTATTGAAAACTGGTTTATCGCCTATGCTTTTGACTAAACACTTTTGAAGTTTTTCGGTGGTAAATTTTTGTGTAAGTCTTGATTGAATTTCTTTAATTGCATCCTTTTCCAAATATGGGTGTGTTTTTTCTGCATCAACAGTCTTATGAATAACTAATGCCTTCTTCAGGCCTTCAACACCAGTGTCTGCTTTGGTTAGAACTATTTGAGAACCATCGTCATTTTTCTTTGTAAAGGAGAGTTCAACATTCAGAGGAATAGCAAACTCCATGTCATCTGTTGAGCTTATAGCTTCATTCATTTTCTCTGAAAGTTTGAGAATCTCATTTGCCGCATCACCGTATGCAGCTCTCATTACTGAAACTGGTGGTGTTTTAAAGTCACCAACTAAAGAGATCATTCCTGCTTGTGAAGAGTTTATGAAAGGAATACTTGTAAACTCCTCAAATTTAGAAGAATAGTTAAGAATTCCAGCTTGAAATATTCTTGAAGCTAAGCCTTGAAGTTCTGGCATTAACAGATGGACAGCTTGATCCCTGAGATCTGCTATGGTTTCTATGTTTAGTAAAGTCTTGCTTTCATTGTGAAAAATACGAAGCAGGCACTCGCGAAGAGATATGGTTTTTTTTGTGCCTTTGCTTCCGTTTTCTTTATATATCGTATTTTCGCCATCTCGTTCGATTATCTGTGCTTTAAGAAATTGTTCCCAAGCGCAACAAAAAAGCATAGTAAAGCTGTCTAGTTTATTGACTAATGAGGGACGATTGTAGAGCTCAAGTGCGAGCATCATGTTGTCACTACTTTTATTTAAAAGTGCTTTTGCTAGGAGAGATTTACAGTTATGTCCTAGCGCTCGCCGATTTTTAGATTGTGATAATTTCTTCTGAAACTCTGTTAATGATAATCCAAGCGTATTTGATGCAACATACTCTGTGTCTGAGACTTGGCTAACAAAGTCTGAAAGTTGGCCTTTAGACAGATAAGATATAAATGTAGATTTTTTCCAACCAGTTTCTTGGAGTATTTCAGAAACAGTAAATTTGGTTTGTTTTTTTTGTTGTGTTTGTAAAAAGTCAAAAAACTTTTCTTGATGATTTTTTGCCATTAATTACATCCATGAAAAAAGCCGACTCAAGGTCGGCTTTTTTCAACAAAAAAATCAATCCCACTTTAAACCACCACCGGTTTGATACTCGGTGACTTTGGTTTCGAAGAAGTTTTTCTCCTTGCGCATATTGGCCTGTTCATCGAGCCAGGGCAGGGTGGCTTCGGCACCGGGGAAGGGTTCTTCAAAGCCTAGCTGTTTGGCACGGCGATTGGCTGTGTAACGGAATTGGCCGTGGTGGGCTTCTTTTGAGTAACCCAAAATCGGGTCACGCAGAATGTAGCCTGCGTAGATTTCTTCGGCGGCATCCGCTTCTTCAAACATGGTCTGGATTTTTTTCGGGTCCAGTTTGACGTTTTCTTCTTTGATGATCTGCTTGCAAACGCGAATACCAAACGAAGCGTGCATGACTTCATCTCGCATGATGTATTGCAATTGCTCACCGGTGCCTTTCATCAGGCCGCGGCGTTGCAGGGCAAAGATCGGTGAGAAACCGTTATAAAACCAGCTACCTTCGAAAATGCCGGCGAAAAACGCGTAAGACATAACGAAGTTTTCCAGTTCATCTTTATCACGCAGATCGATATCGCTACGCATGACGGTACTCAACTTGTCGTTGGCGAGCTTAATCTTCTGGTAAATCTCCGGCACCACGCGGTAGCGGTTGTAGATTTCGGATTGATCAAGGCCAATGGTCTCGATGCAATGCTGATACGTCCAGGTATGCAACGCTTCTTCATAAACCTGACGGGCCTGATAAATCTGCAATTCCGGTGCGGTCATTTTTTCCATGACGGCCAGACCGATATTACGCATGGCGAGAATATCGGAAGTGGTCAGGTAGGAGAGCACGTTTTCATAAACGTGACGCTCTTCCAGCGTCAGTTTATGACGGTAGTCGTGTACGTCCTGCGCCATGTTGATATCCAGCGGTGTCCAATGGTTTTTGTTGGCATTAAGGAAGTAATTCCATGCCCACGGGTACTTGAACGGTGCCAGCTGGTTGATATCAGCTTCACCGTTAATGACCCGTTTGTCATCGGCATTAATCGGCTTGGCATTGGTCAGCGGTAATTCTCTGATGCTGGCCTTTGCCGGTACCGGTGTATCAAGTTCATTGGCCGCTTGTTGCGTCGGTTTGGCCGACGCATCGCTGGCAATGTCTTCGGTCGCCGTATTTTCGGCGAGTGGATCGTCCCAATTCAACATTATTGGCAAGCCTCGCAGTCTGGTTCCAGGATTGAACAGGCTTTCGGCGCGTCTTGTCCTTCACCTGAGATAAAGTCTTCTTCTTTTGCTACTGGTTTCAACGTCGGTGGCGCAGCCGGTTTAGGTGCGCTGGTTGATGTTGTGGGTGCCGCCGAGGTTTTTTCCTGACCGGTGGCGCCCATTGAACGCAGGTAGTAAGTGGTTTTGAGGCCACGTACCCACGCCAGTTTGTAAAGATTGTCCATTTTTTTGCCGGATGGTTCCGCCATATACAGGTTTAAGCTTTGTGCCTGATCCAGCCATTTTTGACGGCGTGATGCGGCTTCGATTAACCAGCGGGCATCCATTTCAAAGGCGGTGGTGTACAGCGCTTTGATTTCAGCCGGTACGCGGTCAATCGCTTGCAGGCTGCCGTCGTAGTATTTGAGGTCATTGATCATGACTTCATCCCACAGGCCGCGTGCTTTTAAGTCTTCAACCATGTACGGGTTGATAACGGTAAATTCACCTGACAGGTTCGATTTAACAAACAGGTTCTGGTAGGTCGGCTCAATGGATTGGCTGACACCACAGATATTGGAAATCGTTGCCGTCGGGGCAATCGCCATAGTGTTGGAGTTACGCATACCCTGACGTTTGATTTTGTCGCGCAATGCGGCCCAATCCAGCGTGTAGCTTTCGTCTTGTTGCAGGTATTCGCCGCGGGCTTCTTTAAGGATCTTGATGGAATCAAGCGGCAGAATGCCTTTGCTCCACAAGCTGCCCTCGTAAGATTTGTACTTGCCACGTTCGGCGGCCAAATCAGATGACGCATCAATGGCGTAGTAGCTGATGGCTTCCATGGATTCGTCAGCGAATTTAACGGCTTCTTCAGAGCCGTATGGCACACGCAGTTTATACAACGCATCCTGGAAGCCCATGATGCCCAGACCAACCGGACGATGCAGCAGGTTGGAATGACGGGCTTGTGGCACGCTGTAATAGTTGTACTCAATCACGTTATCCAGCATACGCATCGCGGTTTTGACGGTGCGGTTGAGCTTTTCTTTATCCAGTTTGCCGTTTTCATCGATGTGCTGAACCATATTGACCGAGCCAAGGTTACAGACGGCGATTTCCTGGTCTGAGGTATTCAGCGTGATTTCGGTACACAGGTTTGAGCTGTGAACGACACCAATGTGTTGCTGTGGTGAGCGCAAGTTACATGGATCTTTAAACGTAACCCATGGATGGCCGGTTTCAAACAACATACCGAGCATTTTGCGCCACAGGTCGGTGGCAGGCATGGTTTTGAAGTTACGGATTTCGCCGCGTGCAGCTTTCGCTTCGTATTCGGTATAGGCTTTTTCAAACGCCAGACCGGTCAGATCATGCAGGTCAGGTACTTCTTCTGGTGAGAACAGCGTCCATTGGCCTTCTTCAGCCACCCGTTTCATAAACATGTCCGGGATCCAGTTGGCAGTGTTCATGTCATGGGTACGACGACGATCATCACCGGTGTTTTTACGCAGATCCAGGAATTCTTCAACGTCGATGTGCCAGGTTTCAAGATAGGCGCAGACGGCCCCTTTACGTTTACCACCCTGGTTAACCGCTACTGCCGTATCGTTGGCGACTTTCAAAAATGGCACAACACCTTGTGACTTACCGTTGGTGCCTTTGATATGGGCGCCCAGACCACGAACACGGGTCCAGTCATTACCCAAACCACCGGCATATTTAGACAGCAGGGCATTGTCACGCATGGCGCTGTAAATACCACTCAAATCATCTGGCACAGTGGTCAGATAGCATGAAGATAATTGTGGACGCAGCGTGCCTGAATTAAACAGAGTAGGCGTTGAGCTCATAAAGTCGAAAGACGACAATAGGTTGTAGAACTCAATGGCACGGGCTTCACGATCGATTTCGTTAATCGCCAGCCCCATCGCAACGCGCATGTAGAATGCTTGCGGTAATTCAAAACGGATGCCGTCATAGTGAATAAAATAACGGTCGTACAGGGTTTGCAGGCCGAGGTAGGTGAAGCTGAAATCGTTTTCAGGTTTCAGGGCGCGACCCAGTTTTTCCAGATCAAACAAGCTTAATTCACCATCAATCAACTCATGCTCGATAGCGGTTTTAATGTAGGCCTTGAAGTATTCCGGATACTGGTCAGCCATTTCATGCTGTGAAGCCTGACGCGGTGCTTTAAATACAAAACTCAGTGCTTCGCGGCGAATGCTGTCCATCAATAAACGTGCAGCCAATGTGCTATAGGCAGGATCTTTTTCGATAAAGGTCCGCGCGGCCATGACCAGTGCTTTTTCGACGTCTTTTTCTTTAACGCCATCAAAAATATTACGCTGAGTATCACGCAGGATAGCGGCGTTATCAACTTCGGCCAGCCCTTGGCAGGCTTCATCAATCAGATTACGCAGGCGACCAACATCCAGCGGCTGGCGAGAGCCATCGGCCAATGTCACATGCAGGGTGGACTCATTGGCAGGTTGCGGATGTTTTTTCTCTTCTTCGGCGCGTTTTTGCGATTGTTGCTCGCGGTACAACACATAAGAGCGGGCGATTTTGTATTCGCCGGCGCGCATCAGGGCCAGTTCGACCTGATCCTGAATATCTTCGATATGGACGGTGCCACCATCATCAAGACGGCGCAGCAGGTTTTCGCTGACTTGTTTGGTGAGCTCAGAAACCGTTTCATGAATGCGGCGGCTGTTTTTGGCTGCGTCGCCCTCGACGGCCAAAAATGCCTTGGTCATCGCGACAGCAATTTTGCTGCTGTCAAAGTCCGTGACTTTGCCATTACGGCGAATGACTTTGTAGCCGGTTTCGGAGGAAGGTTGGATGTAGGTTTGTGCTTCGCTCGCCATAAGAATATCCCTGCGTTGTGTGGTTAAGGCAAAATCTACAAACCACAATAAATTGTGGTCGCGATCTGATTGAACCACAAGATAGTGTGTTTTTGAAGCCTACGCAAGAGGATAAGTTGCACATAAATTGTGCATCATTTGTGGATAACTCGGGGTCGATCGAGGCGCAGCCCAAACAGGCTGCGCGATCCGCCAGATCAGATCATTTTTGTGCCGCTGAAAATATTTTTTTCAGCGATGTGCGCGGATCAATCACTTAGCTTTTTGGCAAAAATGCTGTTTATCGTTGAGCAGCATTCAGCGCATGCAGCATGCGCTGAATTTAGATCGTTTCGCGAACCGATTGAGATTTATTTTTAAGTATTTTTTTGGCCAGATTGACGGCTTCACGATCGTCAGTCTGCACGATAACGGTCCATTCATTATGCTCATTGGCTTCAATCGTTTTGGTAATCAGCGGATCGTGATCCGGTCGCAGCGACACGGCACCCGCTAACATCATGCCCAGCATTGAGCCAACAAACCCCATGGCGAAATAGGTTCCAAAAGGACTGGACTGGGTAAATGCAGGACCAATAGCAACTAAAATAGCAGCAGCAATTAACCCGACTAACAAGCCACCGATACCCAAGATAATGTGTGAATTCAGAAGTGTACGAACAATGCCCCGATTATCAGGTTCAATTTTTTTACTGAGATCACTATCTTCGGGTTTAACAATATTAATCAAATTACTGGCAAATTTGCCCTCATTGATTAAGTCTTGTTTGGCACGTTTGGCTTCGGCTTCATTGTTAAAAATAGCAGCGACTTTTGCCGGATGCTTTTCATCAATTACGTTAGCTTCCATTTTTATCTCTCCTTATTTTCAAACGCTGAGCAGCGCAAAAATTTGAAATTACACTTATTGAGTATAAGGGCAATTTGGCAGATTTAAAGTTTTTGCAGGTTTTGCGAGCTGAGATTTATGGCCATTTCAGGTAAAAACGCCAATCAAAATCAGCGATCTGTTTACTGCTTATAAGCGATAATTTTCAGCAATAAAACGTACATAGGGCCGACACTGACTGTGAATCGGGAATTTTGATTAGCGCGTATGTATGGCCGAAATGGCTGTTTCTTCCAGCAGCTGCTGTGCAGGTTCATTGTCATCATCGCTTAAATTTGAACGATGACACGCCATATGTCGTGAGTAGAGGCATCAACGGCGTCGCTTGTAAAAAGAACCTCATCAGGACGGAGCGATAATTCGCCGTCGAATATAATCAATACTAATGCCAGTGACCAGACCGACCATACCGAAGATGACATGAGGTTTTACCGGGGTTTTGGCGATACCCGGATTGGAGGGGGATTTTCTGGCTAATGTCGTCATCATTGGGTGCAACGATTGTGATTACGGACGCTTTGATGTGACCGTCTTTAATGATCTTTTCTGCGCGGCTTTAGCATTTGCTTTGCTGGCAAACGTTCCAGCCACTTTGTTGCGGTTTTTCATCAATGACATTCAAGTCCATACAGAAAAACCTTTAAATGACTGGGTATTAAAGTCATGTCATGCATATTTTTATTCAGTATGGGTTTTATTGATAAAAATTAATGTCCTGTAAGTATCAAACTGTTCATAGATCGCAAGCCGTTATCAACGCGTGCTTACCTGAAATACACCGACCAATTGATTGAGTTTATGAGCAGTATTGCGAACGGATGAAGAACGTTGCTGCAAGGCGTTGACTGCACTTTGTAATTGATCTGCTGAAGCACCGACTTGCCGGGCGGTATCACCATGCACATGACTGTTGTGATCCAGCTGTTTGATGGTGGCGAAGATTTGCTCGACTAATTGATGCAACTGATTGTTTTCGTTATTACCTTGTTGGGTTACCTGCAAATTACGGTCGACGTTTTCGACACCGCTTTCCATAAATTTAACCGCTTCCTGCGTTTCTTGTTGCATACCTTCGATCATCAAGCGTATTTCGTCGGCAGAGTTGGCAGTACGTGATGCCAGATTGCGGACTTCATCAGCGACCACAGAAAAACCCCGGCCGTGTTCGCCAGCACGGGCGGCTTCGATGGCCGCATTCAACGCCAGTAAATTGGTCTGGTTAGTGATATCGGTAATAACGCTGATGATATTGCTGATGTCAGCGGTGCGGGCATTTAATGATTTAACAGCGGTGGCTGTGGTTTGCACCACATCGAGAATTTCCTGCGTCCCGCTGCGCGCTAATTCATATTGCGCGCGGGCTTGTTCTACGACTTCATCCATCGCTTGCTTCATGGCTTCAGCCGTCATCGAAGCCTGACTGATATCCTGGATTTGTTCATTAATAAGATTCAGCATCTTATTAATTGCATCAGCAACTTCGCCAGATACCTGATAAGCCTCGCGGTTGGTCATCAGCATAGCTTCATTGGTTTCGCGAACATCGTGGCTGGTACCAATCACCTGACCGACAATGCCATCAAGATTATCGAGAAAGCTGTTGATCCAGCGGCCCATATCACCGGTTTCATCAGCGACCAGCTTATTGTTATCAAGTCGCTGACTTAAATTGCCTTCACCTTCGGCGATTTCCTGAATGACGCGGGTCATTTGATTTAGTCGGTTGGCGAGTTTTTTGGTGAGTGATTTACGCAGCCACACTGCAATTAACAGCAGCACAGCCACTGAAATACCATCAATCGCCGGTTGCGGTAAATCACTAAAATATTGCAGCGCACTGTTCACACCCAGCAGCCCGGCCATACCGGCAACAAAACCTTTGATCAGCATCACGTTGACACTGCGCCGGCGGTAAACTTCTTCGAGATCACCCTCACACATCATCCCCCAGCGATCCGGTGAACCTTTCAATTGAAAAGTGACACCTTTACCAATCACTGGAATATGCCGGTAATCTGAGTAGCCGGGGTAGGTGACAAACAGATTTTGGCCATTTTTGATGGTTTCACGAACGCCCGGATGCAGCTGACTGGTCGCCGGATCGGTAAAGCGGATTTCAAATTCGGTGTGCTGGTTTACTTTAACGACGCCAAATTGCGTGTGGATGCCGCTTTTTAAATTTTCACCATGTGAAAACGTATTGTCTTCGAAACGAGAGCGAGACAGGGCGATGCCTTGTTGCAGACTTGGATCAAAACGTGAATCGACCATAAATATATAGTTATCGCCGGACTCAGGATAAATATGCCCGGCTTCACGCTGGATCAAATCACTCATCACATCATTTGGCACCCGGCCACAGAGCACCGCAACGGTTTGACCATCCTGCTGAATGGGTTGATAAAACATCAGTGTTACAGCGTCATGAAACTTAGAGCTTGAGGGGCCAATTTCCAGTGTAAGTTTGTCAATATAAGGGCCATGTAGAAAGCTATCCTGAAAACCTGCATTCAGTGCTTTTTGGCAGGATCGGGAATTGGACACTTTACGACCAATATGGGTGTTATAGGTTGAGTGTGAGACATCACCTTGCTGATTTACAACGAACAGTTTTGAAAAGTCTCCTTGAGAAAGCAGCGCGTCTTTAAGAAGATTTTCATCAACGTCGGGATATTCGTCTGCGATGGTGTCTGCCAGTTGTGTCATTTCCTGCCAGAGGCGATCTGACCATTGTTCGAGCAATTTGACGCGGGTGGCGGCAATACCTTCAAAAGTATGCTCGACATCTGCGTAGATATCGCGGTTTAAGTAGCAGCTCCAAGCCATTTTCAGTTTGCCGGTCCCGCCGAACCAGGGCAGCCAATGTCGCTCCTTACGGCTTAATTGCATTTGCGTGCTTTTTAAATTTGCCGACATTCAATTTTTCCCATGCAATAAACAAAAACATGCATAGGCAAAACCCGCGCCATAAGGCGGCTGGCGGTAAATGCTTGATTTGTATCGGATGGGTAAGGTTGGCTTGCACCACAAGCATGCAACAGTCATTGGCATGCGTCACAAATAGTGCAAAAAAGCCGACAGCAACTTCAGTTTGCTGCCGGCAAAAATTTATTAGAGGGATTTCAGGGTGTTTAGTACGTCTTCAACATGACCTTTTACTTTAACTGAGCGCCATTCATGACGGAGGACACCGTCGGCATCAATCAGAAAAGTGCTGCGATCAACGCCCAGGTATTCTCGGCCATACAGTTTTTTCAGTTGCATGACACCGAACAGGTTACAGACAGTTTCATCAGCATCAGAGAGCAGATCAAACGGAAACGCCTGTTTTTGTTTAAAGCTTTCATGCTTTTTGATGCTGTCACGGGAAATACCCAAAATGACGGTATTCAGTTGCTCAAATTCGTTGATGTGATCGCGAAACTGCTGACCTTCCAAAGTACAGCCGGGCGTACTGTCTTTAGGGTAGAAATAAATCAGTACATTCTGACCGCGCAGGTCAGAAAGTTTGACGCTTTTATCACCGGTGCTTGGCAGTTCAAAATCGGGTACCGGTTTGTTAAGGGCAACTTCGCTCATCTGTTTATCCTTATTGGTCTACATTACTAATATTACGAAGCCAGTCCGATCTTGTCATCGGGGGGCCGGCCAAGTACCATGCCAGTTTATTTTCGCGGAGTGCGGCATCTATGTTCAGCGGCAGTATGGTAGCACTGGTAACACCCATGCGGGCAGACGGCTCGGTGGACAGTGACAGCCTGCGCAAACTGGTCGAGTTTCACATCGACAACGGGACTGATGCAATTGTTGCCGTTGGTACGACTGGTGAATCTGCGACACTGAGCGTTGAAGAGCATTGTGATGTGATCCGCCAGATTGTCGAGCAGGTCAATGGTCGAATTCCGGTGATTGCCGGAACGGGTGCAAACTCCACTACGGAAGCAATTGAATTATCAGAGTACGCCCGCGACTTAGGCGTGGCTGCCGTTTTACTGGTTGTGCCTTATTACAACCGGCCGACCCAGCAAGGCTTATATCTTCACTTTAAGACTATCGCTGAAGCTGTCGATATTCCCCAAATCTTATACAACGTTCCCAGCCGGACGGCATGTGATTTATTGCCTGAGACCGTTGGTCGTCTGGCCAAAATTGACAATATCATCGCGATTAAAGAAGCCACCGGTGACGTACGCCGGGTGCAGCTTATTAAAGATTTGGTCGATGATAATTTTCAGCTCTATACCGGCGAAGACGGTAACACCGTGGACTTTATTCTGGCCGGTGGCCGCGGTGTAATTTCAGTTACTGCCAATGTGGCACCGAAATTAATGCACGAAATGTGTGTGGCTGCGATGGCAGGAGATGCTGACCAAGCGCGTCAAATCAATGATAAGCTTGCACCACTGCACCGATATTTATTTAGTGAGTCTAACCCTATCCCGGTGAAATGGGCGCTGCATGAAATGGGCCTGATTCCTCCGGGGATCCGTCTGCCAATGACGGTATTGTCGGAACAATTTCATCAACCGGTTCGTGATGCGCTGGCAGCGGCCGGGGTATTGAATCCTTAAAATGAGTGAACCTTTATCAATGAACGCGAAACGTTTGAAAACAAGTGCTTGGCTGGTTGCTTCCACACTGGCTGTTAGTAGCTGCGGTGTATTACCTTCTCTGGAAGAAGTCGCCCCGGATAACACCCAAAAATATCGCAAAGCTGAAACGATGCCGCCGCTGGATGTGCCCCCTGATTTGAGCGTTAATCGTATCAATGATCAAATTGCTGGCAGTGAAAACAGCTCAGCAACGTATTCAGAATATGAAGAAGCGGCGAGTAATCCCTTAGCTGCACGTTACAACATTGTGCCGGATGAAAAACCGGCGCTGGCAGGTACCGAAGGCAACCGGCATCTGGTTGTTCCCGGTGAACCGGATGTCACCTGGCAACGTATCGAAAATTTCTGGTCAACCCGAAATATTGATGTGGCCCGTCAGGATCGCCGTATTGGCCTGATGGACACCATTGAAGATGCGGATGGTTATGCTTACCGTCTGCGGATGGAAAAAGGCGATGTTAATCGCTCTTCACGCGTTTATATAAGCAGCAAGGACAGTGATAACAATAATGTCACCAAAAACGAAGCCATGCTAAGGCAGATGGCTGACTTTTTAGGTGTGTTGTATCAGGAAGACAAAGTACGTATCGCTGCCACTGATCCACAACAAGCAGCCCGTGACCTGCCTAAAGTCGTTTTACTCGATGAAGGCGATAATCTGCAGGCATTGATGGTTGAACAACCTTTCAGTGATGTCTGGGATCGTGTTGGACGAGTACTCGATAGCCGTGGCTTTGCCGTCGAGGATCGTGATCAATCACGTGGTTTGTACTTTGTTCGTTACATTGATCCATTCTTGGAAGCAGAACAGAAAGAAGAAGGCTTTTTCAGTGGGCTGGCATTCTGGCGTGATGAAGTTGAACAGGCGCCAGAAGAATACTATTACATTCGCTTGAGTTCTGAAGCAGACGATACCCGTATTACCGTGCTGAATGCCGAAGAAGTCCGCAGTGGGACGGATACGGCCAAGCGTCTGCTGGGATTGATTCAGGAACAACTGACGCAATAATGCAGTTTGCCTCTCTTGGCAGTGGTAGCCGGGGCAATGGCACGCTGATCCGCGAGGCTGAGACGATGGTTCTGGTGGATTGCGGTTTTTCAGCGAAAGAAGCTGAAAAACGGCTTCACCAGCATCATCTCAGTGCAGCTGATCTCAGTGCCATTGTGGTGACACACGAACATGCTGATCATATCCAAGGTATTCGGGTATTGGCGCGTAAATATCGTTTACCGGTCTACGCCACGGCCGGCACGGCAGGCTGTCTGCCAGCTGATTTAATTGGTTTTATCCACGAGTTCAGCTGCCACGAAACCTTCACCATTAAAGATCTTGAAGTGCGGCCGTTTCCGGTGCCGCATGATGCTCGTGAGCCGACACAGTTTGTTTTTCATAATGGCCGTTCCAAACTCGGTTTATTAACCGATGTAGGCTCTATTACACCGGTTATAGAAAGCGCACTGGATGCCTGTGATGCCTTATTGCTGGAAGCCAATCATGATGTCACGATGCTGGCAAATGGCGATTATCCGCAGTCTTTGAAGCAACGGGTCGGTGGTCGCTTCGGGCATTTAAATAACGTGCAATCGGCGACATTACTTGAGAAAATTAACACTTCACGTTTGCAGCATATAATTGCCATGCATATCAGCGAAAAGAATAATTCGCCGGATCTGGTGGTGCCATTATTTGCCGATGCTTTGAATTGTACGCAGGACTGGATTGGTATTGCCGATCAGGACGCCGGTTTTGGCTGGCGTGAACTCTCTAACGCTTAACGGAATTTCCCATGGAAAAACGACAAGAACTCTACGCCGGCAAAGCCAAAAGCGTCTTTGCTACTGATGATGCAAATTATGTGGTGCTAAGCTTTCGTGATGACACTTCAGCATTTGATGGTGAAAAGGTTGAACAACTAAGCCGTAAAGGCGAGGTCAATAACAAATTCAATGCCTTTATCATGCAAACGCTCAGCGATGCCGGCATACCGACGCATTTTGAGAAACTGCTCAGTAATACTGAATCACTGGTTAAACGGATGCAGATGATACCAGTAGAATGTGTAGTCCGCAATGTGGCCTCTGGCAGTCTGGTACGGCGTCTGGGCGTGGAAGATGGCATGGAATTAAACCCGCCGGTGTTTGAGTTTTTCCTGAAAAATGATGCGCTGCATGATCCCATGATCAACGAATACCATATTGCAACGTTTGGCTGGGCCAAAGATGCCCAGGTACAGCAAATGAAGCAACTGACTTTTCAGGTGAATCTGGTGCTGAAAAAGTTGTTTGCCGATGCCGGCATGATCCTGGTTGATTACAAACTGGAATTTGGCGTGTTTAAGGATGAAGTCATACTCGGTGATGAGTTCAGTCCCGATGGCTGCCGTCTGTGGGATGCTGAAACCCGCAAAAAGCTTGATAAAGACCGCTTTCGTCAGGGACTTGGTGGTGTTATTGAGGCTTATGAAGAAGTGGCCAGACGCATTGGGGTACCCTTGTAAAGCATTACGGTTTTTTATCAATAAACCCCGGCCAGTCTGGGGTGTATTATTTGTGGCTCAGGATTTTACTGAGTGATATCAGGTAAAAATCGCTATTGCCTGTCGCTGCAAATGCGTAAAGTATGAACCGTACCAATAAGTTGATTAACAGGAGATACATTATGTGGACTAAACCAGAATACAGCGATATGCGTTTCGGCTTTGAAGTTACCATGTACATCTGCAACCGTTAATTATGGCAACTTATCAAAAAACAGAAATCGGTTTTATGGATTGGTTGAAGCACCCAATGCAATGTACTTGCCCAATCTGTAGTGCTTAAATTTAAGGAGAATGATTATGTGGACTAAACCAGAATATTCAGACATGCGTTTCGGTTTCGAAGTAACAATGTATATTTGCAACC
>JAWWAG010000018.1:0-23961 GCA_033721795.1 Methylophaga sp.
CCGGCGCAGTAATCGCCCAGCGCTTCCGGTGTATAACGGCCCATAAAAATCGCACCGGCATGGCGGATTTGTTTAGCCATCTCGGCCGCATTGTCGACCGACAACTCCAGATGTTCGGCAGCAATAAAGTTGGCAACTTCCACAGCCTCAGCCATATCGGTCACCTGAATCAAAGCACCGCGATTACCTAACGAGGTGCGAATCATCGCTTCTCGTTCCATGGTCGGCAGCAGTTTTTCAATTGACGCCACGACTTTTTCGAGAAATTCGGCGTCTGGTGATACTAGAATGGCCTGCGCATCTTCATCATGTTCGGCTTGCGAAAACAAATCCATGGCGATCCAGTCCGGATCGGTTTTGCCATCACAAATCACCAGAATTTCTGATGGGCCGGCAATCATATCAATGCCTACCGTACCAAAAACCATCCCTTTTGCCGTCGCCACAAAAATATTACCGGGGCCGACAATTTTATCAACCTGCGGGATCGTCTCGGTGCCATAAGCCATCGCGGCAACAGCCTGTGCACCACCAATCGCAAAAATCCGGTCCACACCGGCAATCGCTGCCGCCGCGAGCACCAGTTCATTGACTTCATCATCCGGTGTTGGCACCACCATGATCAATTCTTTGACACCGGCAACTTTAGCCGGAATCGCGTTCATTAATACCGATGACGGATAAGCTGCTTTACCGCCCGGTACATATAAACCGGCACGATCCAGCGGCGTGACCTGTTGGCCCAATATCGTGCCATCGGCTTCAGTATATTGCCAGGATTCCTGTTTTTGATGCTGGTGATAGCGGCGTACCCGCTCAGCCGCTTTTTCCAGCGCTTCACGCTGAGGTGCCGGGATAGATTTCAGTGAAGCTTTTGCCCGCTCCAGCGGAATTTCCAAATCCGATAATGCAGTAGCTTTGACGCGATCAAATTTTTGGCTGTATTCAACGACCGCCTCATCACCGCGCTGTTTCACATCAGACAGAATATGACGGACGGTATCCGTCACCGCAGTATCAGAAACACCCTCCCAGGCCAATAATTCGGCGAGTTTGGTCCAGAAATCAGCTTGCTTAAAATTTAATCGACTTACTTCAAACATTATTTTCTTTCTCTGACGGCTGCTCGGATATGTTCAATAAACTGTTGGATACGTTGATGTTTGGTTTTCATTGACGCTTTATTGACCACTAAACGTGAGCTGATATCCGCAATATGTTCCAAAGGCTCCAAACCATTGGCACGCAAAGTGTTTCCGGTATCGACCACATCCACAATCCGGTCAGCAAGGCCAACCAGCGGAGCCAGTTCCATCGAACCGTATAACTTGATGATATCGACTTGCTGTCCCTGCGCGGCATAAAAGCGGCGGGTGCTCTCAACAAATTTAGTAGCGACTTTCAGCCGGCCCGCTGGCAATGATGCCCCTTTGCGACCGGCGGTCATCAGTTTGCAGCATGCGATTTGTAAATCAACCGGCTCATATAATTCTGCATCCGGATGTTCCATCAGCACATCTTTGCCGGCGACACCCAGATCGGCACCACCGTATTCCACGTAAGTCGGCACGTCCGAGGCGCGAACAATGATTAGTCGCACATCTGGCTGATTGGTGGCGAGGATCAATTTACGGCTGGTTTCAGGGTCATCAAGTGGCTCAATACCAGCCGCTTGGAGTAAAGGCAGTGTTTCTTCAAAGATCCGGCCTTTTGACAACGCCAGCGTTAACATCTCAGCCATGCGCGGCGCTCCGCAAACCGGTTGGGATACGCCGGATCCGGGCACCCAATTGCTGCAGTTTTTCTTCAATACATTCGTAACCGCGATCGATATGGTAAATACGCTCGACCACTGTTTCGCCATCAGCAACCAAGGCTGCCAGCACCAGACAGGCGGAAGCCCGTAAATCAGTTGCCATCACCGGCGCGGCTGTCAGTACTTCACGACCAATACAAACTACTGTATTGCCTTCAATTTGCAGATTGGCGCCCATACGTTGCATTTCTTGTACGTGCATAAAGCGGTTTTCAAAGACAGTTTCAACAATGGTTGCCTGACCTTCGGCGACACTGTTCAACGCGGTAAACTGTGCCTGCATATCTGTCGGGAAGGCAGGATAAGGGGCGGTACGAATATTCACCGCTTTGGGTCTTTTCCCCTGCATGTCCAGACTGATCCAATCCGGACCGACATCAATTTTGGCACCGGCCTCTTCAAGTTTCAGTAATACTGCTTCCAGTTGATTAGCATCAGTGTCTTTTAATTTTACTCGGCCACGGGTAATCGCTGCAGCGACCAGATAGGTTCCGGTTTCAATACGATCAGGCAAGATTGCGTATTCTGTGCCGTGCAGTTTTTCAACGCCATTGATCTCGAGCGTTGCAGTGCCCGCCCCTTTGATATCAGCTCCCATCGAAATGAGGTAGTTGGCCAAATCGACCACTTCCGGCTCACGCGCCGCATTTTCGATGATGGTTTTACCTTTGGCCAGCGTGGCCGCCATCATCAAGTTCTCGGTACCGGTCACCGTCACCTGATCGAGAAAAATATGCGCGCCTTTCAGGCCATCACCGCTGGTAGCGCGAATGTAGCCATTCTCAACTTTGATATGTGCACCCATGGCTTCCAAACCACGTAAATGCAAATCAACCGGCCGGGAACCAATAGCACAACCGCCCGGCAAAGACACATCCGCTTTACCGTATTTGGCCAGCAACGGACCCAAAACCAAAATGGAGGCCCGCATGGTTTTCACCAAATCGTAGGCCGCTTCGGTAATAGTCAGTGTCGTCGGATCGATTTCAACACCGGAACGTTCGTCAACCGTCAGAGAAACCCCCATTCGGCCAAGCAGTTCGAGGGTGGTGGTGATATCGTGCAGATGCGGTACATTGCCGATGCGTACCGGCGAGTCGGCCATCAAAGCACCCATCAGAATCGGTAAAGCAGCGTTTTTTGCACCGGAAATACGGATCTCGCCGTCCAGCGGCACGCCGCCTCTGATTATCAATTTATCCATAGTGTCTCTGCTTGGTTAACGACGGGCGCTCAGCTGGCGCGGGTCTTCAGGGATAATGCATGTAATTCACCGCTACTGAATTTATCACCCAACGTCGCTTTGACCATTCGATGCTGCTCAATAAGGCTCTTACCGGCAAAGGCCGGACTGGTCACTATGGCATCAAAATGCTGTCCATCGTCACCTAAAACTTGAACTTCAGCGTCCGGCAGACCCTGCTCGATTAATTCTTTTATATCTGTGGCTTTCATAATGCACGCTTCGTTTGTAAAGGCAGAATAGTATCCAGTCCACTGGCTTCTGCCATCGCCAGCATTTGTGCCGGCATATCTTCAAATACGATGTTTTTATCACTGGCGCGGGCTTCACGCATCCAGCGAATCAATAATGCAAGCCCGGCACTGTCACTGCGGGTAACCGCAGACAAATCGATATGTAAGTCCGCCAATTCGCCGAACAGTGCTTCACTTTGCTTGAGGTAGTCTGGCACCGCGTCAATCGTTAAATCCCCACTGACACGCAAACATTGTGAAGCATTATCCAAACTGATGCTCATGACTTCGCTTTTTGATTACGCTGAGACAAGTCTTCAATTAGCTTGTCGATACCACCGTTATTGATATCACGACTAAACGATGAACGGTAATTGGTCACCAGACTGATGCCTTCAATTTTGACATCGTAAACTTTCCATTCTCCGGCTGCATTCAGATACAAAGACAAGGTAATCGGAATACCGGGACCGCCGCTTTGCACCACTTCCATGGGTACATTAACGCGTCTTTTGCTCAAATCGTCACGAAACGGCAAAAAACGGATTTCTTCATCGGTGTACTCCAGCATGGCGGTTGAGTATGTCCGTACCAATAACACCCGGAACTCTTCTACAAATTTGGCCTGTTGTTCTTTATTAATATTGTTCCAGTTTTTGCCCAAGGCCAGTTTTGCCATACGGGCAAAATCAAAATTCGGGATCAGAATTTCTTCAACCAACTCATAAATTTTACTGGGATTGGCTTCCAGTTCAGCTTCATGGACTGCCAAAGCCAGCAACATATCGTCAGAGGCTTTTTTGACCAAAGCTTGTGGCATCGGCATTTCTTCAGCACGAACATTGCCTCCAGCAACTGTCATCAGCATTGCTGACAGTAGCAATACGCTGATTTTAATGGTTTTTATCAGTTGCATCATTATTCACCTTCTGCCTTACTGTATAAGAATTGACCGATGATTTGCTCCAGCACCACCGCTGGCTGGGTCAGCGTAATTTCATCACCGTCAGCCAGATAAAAATCATCGGCACCGGCTTGTAAACCAATATATTGTTCGCCAAGCAAACCTGCAGTGAAAATACTCGCTGATGTGTCCAGCGGGATATTGTCGTACTGCGGATACATATTGAGTGTCACCACCGCATCATAAGTTTCCGGATCCAGTTTAATATCGGCAACACGCCCCACACGAACGCCGGCCATTGAAACAGGCGAACGTGGTTTTAAACCACCTATATTCTGAAAACTGGCCGTTACCTGATAGCCCGCTTCATCAGTGAAGTCACCGAGGTTGCTAACTTTCATTGCCAGCATAAACAGCGCCGCTAAACCTGCGGCAACAAACAGGCCGACCAGAATTTCGGTTTGCTTACTTTGAATCATTTTCTTATTCTCCAAACATCAACGCTGTCAGTACAAAATCCAGTCCCAGAATGGCAAACGCTGAGTGCACTACCGTGCGCGTTGTTGATCGCCCCACACCTTCTGACGTGGGTGTCGCATCATAGCCTTCGAACAAAGCAATCCAGGTCACTACAAAACCAAACACAATACTTTTGATGACACCATTTAAAATATCTTCATACCAATCGGTTTTGGCCTGCATTTGTGACCAAAACGCACCATCATCAACACCTAATAACCCATGGCCAACCAAAAACGCACCTAATATGCCGACCGCGCTGAACATGGCCGCCAGCAATGGCATCGAAATCACCCCGGCCAGAAAACGTGGGGCTATGACACGGCGAACCGGATCCACCGCCATCATTTCCATGCCGGATAATTGTTCGGTACTTTTCATCAGGCCAACTTCCGCCGTCAATGCAGAGCCGGCACGTCCCGCAAACAGTAAAGCACTGACCACCGGGCCCAATTCACGTACCAATGACAACGATACCAAAACACCTAAAGATTCTTCGGCACCGAAATCAACCAGCGTATTGTACCCCTGAAGGCCCAACACCATGCCGACAAATAAACCCGATACCACAATAATGAGCACGGATAATACGCCAACGTAAAATAATTGCTGGACGACCAACGAGAAACGCATCATCAATTCGGGAATGCCGGCGAGAATCTGCACCAGCAAAAGCGTTGCACGCCCCAGTCGTTCTAACGTGCCTAATGCCCAGCGGCCCAGCATCCGAATAAAATCAATCATCGGTGTTCCTCGCCCGCCAGTAAATCATCAGCAAATTCTGTCCCCGGATAATGAAACGGTACCGGCCCGTCTGGCAGGCCCTGCATAAACTGTTCGACCCAATCAGAGCCGGATTTCTGTAATTGCTCAGGGGTGCCCTGATCGATTACTTTGCCGCCCGACAATAAATAGATATCGTCAGCGATTTGTGTGGTTTCAGCGACATCATGTGATACCACGATACTGGTTAAACCCATGGCGTCATTGACGCGGCGAATCAAATTCACGAGCGTTCCCATGGAAATCGGGTCTTGGCCGGTAAACGGCTCATCATACATGATCATCATTGGATCCAACGCCATAGCGCGAGCCAGCGCCACCCGCCGAGCCATACCACCCGATAATTCAGCAGGCATCATATTGCGTGCATTTCGCAGGCCCACAGCCTGTAGCTTCATCAATACCAAGTCACGGATCATTGATTCCGGCAAATCGGTATGTTCGTAAAGCGGAAAAGCCACATTTTCATACACACTGATATCGGTCAGCAGGGCACCACTTTGAAATAGCATACCCATACGTTTGCGCAGATCATACAAGGCCTTGCGGGATAATTTATGAACATCCTGGCCGTCAACAACAATGCTGCCACGCTGTGGTCGCAACTGGCCACCAATCAGTTTTAGTAAGGTGGTTTTACCAGTACCGCTGGGCCCCATGATAGCGGTGACTTTGCCACCATAGATATCGATATCAACACCGTCGAATATCGCTTTATCTCCACGATAGAAGTGTAAGTCTCTGATTTTGATCAGTGGCGTCATGGCCCTGCCGATAGCTAAAAAATAAGGGGCTCAATTTTCGGTAATCCGCGGGTTTAAGTCAAATAATACTATGGAACAACACAGGGTTATCCGTTAAAGTAATCGACCCACGTTTCTGGCAAATCAGGAAAAATTCACCCTTGGCATCTGTTCAGAGTACGTTCAGAATCAGCGTGGTAATGTTTTCGTCACACCTTAAAAAAACGGAGAATATAATGAAGAAGTTGTTACAGTTTTTTGCCATCGCCCTGTCAGTGGTGCCTGTCATGGCCAATGCGCATGGTCCAACCCGGCAGATGGTCGAAGAAAAAATTGTCATCAATGCACCGGTTGATAAAGTTTGGGCCCTGGTCAAAGACTTCTCAGCAATGGATCAATGGCATCCTGCGGTAAAAAGCGTTGAAATGAAAGACGATAAAACCCGCGTTCTGACGCTGAATGCGGAAGGTAACCCAACCATTACTGAAGAACTGGATAAAGTTGACGAAGAACGTAAAACACTGATTTACACCATTGAAGATATGAGTGTCGTCAAAACCATTACCTTTAACAGCAAAGATACGCCTTACTATACGCTGCCAGTTTCTACCTACAAATCGTGGATGTATGTCAAAGAAGTTGACGGTGGTACTGAAGTAAAATGGCGTGGTAAATTCTACCGTTCGTTCATGGATAACCCGCCCGTACCAGAAGGTCAGTCAGATTCTGAAGCCGTTGAAGCTATCACAGGTGTCTACACAAGCGGTCTGGAAGGCTTAAAAAATGTTCTGGAAAAATAATGCAAGCTAAAGCGACTTATTGCTCCAAGAAAGCGGCCCCTCTGTGGGCCGCTTTTTTTCTGTTGGTGATATTGCCATTAACAGGCTGTAGTGATGAGCCAAAGTATGCCTTTATCACTAACCAGCTCAGTGATAATGTGAGCGTCATTGATCTGCAAACCCACCAAGTTCAATACACAATTGAAGTTGGTAAAGCACCTGCAGGTGTCGCGCAGAGTTATGACGGGCAGAAAATTTTTATCAGTAATGCTGATTCGCAAGATATTTCATTTATTGATGCGACCTTGATGCAGGAAACTGACCGCATAAAAGTCGGTGATGGCCCGGTCGGGATTGCCAGTAATGATGATGGCAGCTTGTTATATGTGGCTGACTGGTATCAGCAACGGATAAGTGTGATCGACACCGAAATCAAAAAAATTATTAACACTATCGCTGTTGGTCAGTCACCCGCAGGCTTAGTTGTTGATGAGGCTAATCAAAAACTTTATGTCGCTAACCGTGACGACAATTCAGTATCCGTGGTAAATCTGACCACCCAACAAACAGTCGCAGAAATTGCGGTCGGCAAAGCCCCGTTTGGCATAGCTTTAAGCCGGGATGGCAGCAGGCTATACACGGTCAATGTCCAGGATAACAGCGTCAGCGTTATTGATACAGCTGCAGAAAAAACCATCGAAACCATCAAAGTGGGTGAATGGCCTTATTGCGCCGCTCTTAGCCCTGATGACAGCACGCTGTATGTCACCAATCAGGATGAAAACACCGTTTCCAAAATTGATTTAAGCAGCAATCAGGTCACTGCGGTGATCGCTGTTGATGATACGCCGGAAGGTATTGATCTCAGCAATAACGGCCGTTATTTGTATGTGGCTAACTGGGGCAGCGGTCAGGTGTCTGTAATTGATACTAGAACCGATAAGTTGATAGAAAATATTGCCACGGCTGCGGGCAGTCGCGCCTTCGGTGATTTTATTGCTGGCCGCTGATTGCCGATGACCGCATTTGAGGTCAGCTTTACACATGAAGCTTTTGCCGACAGCGCGCAACAATTGGCTGAAAGACTGGCATTACCCCTCAGCAATGAATCAAATGCTGCATTGCAGTTAACGGTAAATGCGCATGGATTAAGTCTTTGGGCGCCGGCTCTAGGTGGTCCGGTGCAAGTGGATTTTATCAGCGGTAAAAATGCCCATCGTCGGCAATTTGGCGGGGGTCGGGGGCAGCCTCTGGCGAAAGCCATCGGTCTAAAATCCGGCTTTAATCCAACCATCATTGATGCCACAGCAGGATGGGCAAGAGATGCGTTTGTCCTCGCCAGTCTAGGCTGCAAGCTAACATTGCTGGAGCAACAGCCGCTGTTGGCTGCTTTAATTGAAGATGGCCTAAATCGGGCGGCAAATGACAGCGATATTGCCGAAATCGCCGGCCGGATGGCGTTATTGAATGTTAATGCCGTCAATTATTTAACGGCTTTGCCTGAAGCCGAATGGCCGGATGTGATTTATCTGGACCCGATGTATCCCAGCCGTGACAAGAGTGCACTGGTCAAAAAAGACATGCAAATCCTGCATCAATTAGTTGGTAGTGATGAAACCGGAGAAGCCCTGTTGGCTATCGCGCTACAACGCGCTAAAAAACGCATTGTCGTCAAACGCCCCAAAGGAGCGTCTTTATTAAATGCCGTTAAACCGGTCGCTGAGGTTGTCAGCAAAAACACCCGCTATGATATTTATGCGCCGGTAAAAACTTAACCGCGTTTTTTGGCTTGTTTATCGAGTTCTCGTAACCGGTTCAATTTGTCGCCAATCTTAATTTCCAACCCCCGATTAACCGGCTGATAATACTGCCGCTCGCCGATAATTTCCGGAAAGTAGGTTTCTCCCGCTGCATAAGCATCCGGCTCATCATGGGCATAACGATAGGCTTTGCCGTAATCCAGCTCTTTCATCAACTTGGTCGGGGCATTACGTAAATGCAGCGGCACTTCAGCACTGCCGTGAGTTTGCACGTCGTGCATTGCTGCTTTAAAGGCGGTGTAAACAGCATTACTTTTGGGCGCACAGGCTAAATACACAACTGCCTGTGCAATCGCCAGCTCACCTTCCGGCCGACCCAGCTTTTCCAGACTGTCCCAAGCGTTTAAAGCAAGTTCCAGGCCACGTGGATCAGCATTGCCAATATCTTCAACGGCCATGCGAACGATTCGTCGCATTAAATAAACCGGATCACAGCCGCCATCCAGCATCCGGCACAGCCAATACAAGGCGGCATCCGGAGCACTGCCACGCACCGATTTATGCAGTGCAGAGATCTGATCATAAAAAGCTTCGCCACCTTTATCAAAGCGCCGAAAGCTGCCGGATAATACCGCTTTTAAATCTTCTAAAGAAACGGCCGTTTGTGATTTGCTGTCTGCTAAATCGATAGCGATTTCCAGCAAATTCAAAACCCTTCGACCATCACCATCGGCGCTTTCAGCCAGCTGATCTCGCAGCCCATCATCAAGACTGATGCCACGCGCAGCAAGGCCACGAATACCATCATCCATCGCCCGATCAATTATCAGTCGTAAATCGGCAGCCTCCAATGATTTGAGCACATAAACACGGGCCCGTGACAGCAAAGCATTATTTAATTCAAATGAAGGGTTTTCAGTGGTTGCACCGATAAATGTAAAAGTGCCGTCTTCGACATACGGTAAAAAAGCATCTTGCTGGGATTTGTTAAACCGATGTACTTCATCGACAAATAACATCGTGCGACGACCGCGCTCCTGAGCAATTAATTTAGCCCTTGCAACGGCTTCACGGACTTCTTTAACGCCCGCTAAAACTGCTGAAATAGTGATGAATTCGGCATCACAATAACCGGCGATCAATCTGGCCAAAGTCGTTTTACCGGTGCCGGGCGGCCCCCAGAAAATCATTGAATGCGGCTGACCGCTGGCAATTGCCTGACGCAGTGGTTTACCTTCGCCAATTAAATGCTGCTGACCAATGTAGTCATCCAACGTCTGCGGCCGCATCCGGTCCGCTAACGGACGACCGGTGCTGGGCTGCAGATTATCAAACAGACTCACTTAACGCGTGTCTCCCACCACATCAACACCTGCGGGTGGTGTAAATGCAAAACGACCGGCATCAATCTCAGGGTTAATTTGCACTTCCGAAAACTGCAACCGGGTGCGTTGATCAAAGGCATCGGTCATCAGCATTTGCCGTAAACCCGCTTCATCAAAGCCCAATTGTACCCGCTGATAATTGGATTCTTCATCTTTGGGGGTAAGTTCAATCCACTGCAAATCATCACCTTTATCAACCACTGTGATGTTATAGGTATCTTCGGGCATACTTTTGCCAGATAACAAACCGGCCGGTGTATCAGCCAATGTTTCGTCCTGATTTTTGACCGTTATTTGTTCTAAATCGACATCATAAAACCAAATACGCTGACCATCGGCTACGATTTGCTGTGCATAGGGCGTGACATAGTCCCAGCGAAACTTACCGGGTCGCGATAGCAAAAATTCACCATCGGCTTCTTCAATAATATTGCCCTCGGAATCAACCACCGTTTGCGTAAACATGGCCTGAAACTCGCTTACCTCAGCAACAAACTGATTCAAACGACTAATTGCATCATCCTCAGCCTGCACCGATCCGATGCTCAAACTCAGCATTCCAGCCAGTAGCAGCGAAAATCGCTTCAACATATAAACTCCTGATAGTTAACCACGCTGATTAGACTACAGCGGATTGAAATAGGTGCATCAATCTCGCGGCGGGGGTGCCAGCACTTCACGGCTACCGTTACTTTGCATGGCAGAGACCACACCAGCGGCTTCCATTGCTTCAACAATGCGCGCTGCACGGTTATAGCCAATTTTTAAGCGTCGCTGGATGCCGGAAACCGATGCCCTGCGAGATTCAGTAATGATTTGCACGGCCTGATCGTAAAGCTCATCTTGCTCACCATCAGAGGCATCGCCAAATCCTCCGCCATCACCATCTTCAGCGCTCAGCGCTTTGGTGATTTCTTCTAGATAATCAGGCCCGCCCTGAGACTTCAGGAAGTTAACCACTTCATGCACCTCATGATCATCAACAAAGGCACCATGAACACGCTCAGGTAAACCACTGCCCGGCGGAAGATACAACATATCGCCTTGCCCCAGTAATTGCTCAGCACCCATTTGATCCAGAATCGTTCTGGAATCGATGCGTGATGACACCTGGAAGGCCATCCGGGTGGGAATGTTGGCCTTGATCAACCCGGTAATAACATCGACTGACGGCCGCTGAGTCGCCAGAATAAGATGAATACCCGAAGCACGGGCTTTTTGTGCCAGACGGGCGATCAATTCTTCGACTTGTTTGCCCACCACCATCATCATATCGGCCAATTCATCGATAATTACAACGATAAACGGCATTGGCTCAAGGGTTGGGATAGGCTCGCCGGGCAAAATTTCTGCCAGTGGATCGGTGATAGGCTCACCTTTGTCGATAGCATCCTGCACTTTTTTGTTATAACCGGCGATATTACGAACACCAAGTGCCGCCATCAGTGGATAACGCCGTTCCATTTCCGCGACACACCAACGCAGTGCGTTGGCAGCCTCTTTCATATCGGTAACCACCGGTGTCAGCAAATGCGGAATATCTTCGTAAATCGACAGCTCCAGCATTTTCGGATCGACCATAATGAGTCGCACTTCTTTTGCCGTTGCTTTGTAGAGCAAACTCAGAATCATGGCATTAACAGCGACTGATTTACCGGAACCGGTAGTACCTGCCACCAGCAAATGCGGCATTTTTTCGAGATTGGCGACCACAGGCCGTCCAGCAATATCTTTACCCAGCGCAATCACCAGTGGCGATTTGCTGTTTTCATAATCACTGCAGGCCAAAATCTCACGCAGCCGGACAATTTCACGATGTTCGTTCGGGATCTCAAGACCGACCACCGGCTTGCCGGGAATGACCTCAACAATACGAACACTGCTGACTGACAAGGCCCGCGCAAGATCTTTAGCCAAACCACTGATGCGACTGACCTTGATACCGGCTGCCGGCTGCAATTCAAACCGGGTAACCACCGGACCGGGTTGTACCTCAACCACCTGCACTTCGACACCGAAATCTTTCAGTTTCAACTCAACTTGCCGTGATAAGGCCTGCAACACTTCCTCGCTGTAACCCTGCTGGGCGGCTTTCGGCAAATCCAGTAATGACAGTGTTGGCATGCCCGGTGAATCTGGTGTTTCAAACAGTGGTTTCTGTCGTTCTTTTTCTTCGCGTTTGCTGGGCACTAACCCTTGCGGCAACACTGGCTCAATGCGTACTTTGGCTTTGTGCTGGAGTTTTTCTTTTTGCTCTAAAAAGCTTTCTTCACGTTGCTGTCGATTACGTTTAGCCTGAATGTCTGCTTGCATATCACGGCTACGGCGGGCAGCCCAAGTCATTACCGCCATCGCTGCGGCGCCCAGCCTATCGATGACCATCAGCCAAGACAATCCGGTAAATAAGGTGACGCCTGTTAGTAAAAAAGCCAGCAGTAACAAACTCGTCCCTGAGGCACCAAATACGGCTTCAAAACCATGACCTACCACTTCACCCAAGACGCCGCCGGCACCCAGCGGCAATAGTTCTGCGTAGTCCATCAGGCTCAGGGTGGATAAACCACTGGCTGCCGCCAGCGCCATTAGCAATCCAACCCCTTTTAATACCCAGAAGTGAACGGCATCGGCACTATCAGCGCGTTTGCCCCAGCTGAATAACAACCAGCCGGAAAACCCCAGCATCAACGGTGCTAAATATGCGGGTAAACCAAAGCCATAAAGCAGTGCATCAGCAATCCAGGCGCCCACAATACCGCCACTATTGGCCACTACATCATCGGTGCCGGTAGTTGACCAGCCTGGATCGGTCGGTTCATAAGTTGACAGCGATAATAATAAATAAGCTGCCAGTGCCAGCGCCAGAATTAAAGCCGCTTCCCGCAGCCGGAAGCCGACTGCGCCGGCGGTGACGTCTTGTTTCGCTTTATCGTTTACCCGCGTCGCTTGTGCCAATGTAATAATTCCAGTGAAGCCAATAGATTATCGGCAGATTCTAACACAGCTTTTCAACTGCGATGCTTGTCCAAATCCATAGCAATGGTTACTCTAATCGTCATCTTTTACGAATTGCGGAGAATGGTTTTATGGCTGACAGTAAACACAGTCGTTTATTGATTTTGGGCAGCGGTCCGGCAGGCTATACCGCTGCTGTCTATGCGGCGCGTGCAGCTTTGGATCCAGTGCTGATTACCGGCATTGAGCAAGGCGGTCAGTTAACTACCACCACCGATGTCGATAACTGGCCCGGGGATGCTGAGGGCGTTCAGGGCCCGGAGTTGATGCAGCGCATGCAAAAACATGCTGAACGCTTTGGCACCGAGATCGTTTTTGACCATATCCATACTGCCGATTTGAGCAAACGCCCATTTACCCTGACTGGTGATGCCGGCACCTATACTGCCGATGCACTGATTATCGCCACGGGTGCGTCAGCTAAATATTTAGGACTGGATTCAGAAGAAGCCTTTAAAGGTCGCGGCGTGTCGGCCTGCGCGACCTGTGATGGCTTTTTCTATAAAAATCAGCCCGTCGCCGTCATTGGCGGTGGTAATACGGCGGTTGAAGAAGCACTTTATTTATCGAATATCGCCTCAAAAGTTACCGTAATTCACCGCCGTGACAGCTTTCGCGCTGAAAAGATCCTGATTAATCAGCTGATGAAAAAAGCTGAAACCGGCAATGTTGAAATCATCTGGAACAGCACGCTTGATGAAGTGCTTGGTGATGATGCCGGTGTCACAGGTATGCGTATTAAGCGTAACGATGGCACAACACAGGATATTTCTGTGCAAGGCGTATTTATTGCCATTGGCCATCAACCCAATACGTCAATGTTCAAAGGACAACTGGACATGCAACACGACTACATTATTCTGAATAAAGGTCAGCAGACCAGTATTCCGGGTGTATTTGCAGCCGGTGATGTATCGGATCCTATTTATCGGCAGGCTATTACTTCTGCTGGTGCAGGCTGTATGGCGGCGCTCGATGCCGAGCGTTATCTGGAAAGCCAGAAATAAACAACGAGGCAGGGGCAACCCTGCCTTTTTTGTCTGGGGAGGGATGTTATGGCTTTGTATCAACACATACTGATTGCCGCTGATTTTTCGGCCCATACCGATGAGGTGATTCACCGGGCACAGGCACTGGCAGGGCCGGAAACCCAGCTTTGTTTATGTCATATTGTCGAAGACTTCCCGCTGACCGATTTTGCTTATGAACCAATGATCAGCGTCGACAGCGAAATGCGTGAGTCTCTGCTCGAAGCCGGTCAAAAGCAACTGGCCGAAGTCGGCACGCGTTATGGCATAGACACCGCGCATCAGTGGGTTGAGTTTGGCAGTCCCGGCCGCGACATTGTCCGCATAGCTGATGAACACAATGTCGATTTGATCGTCGTCGGCTCACATGGCCGGCATGGTATTAAATTACTGCTCGGTGCGACGGCTAATGCGATTTTGCATCATGCCCACTGCGATGTTCTGGCAGTACGGCTGCAAGACGCTGACTAAAGTCATCAATGACGGGCCGAATCGCCGGGCTGGGCCCGTTCTTACTGGTAGCATTTATCAATGCCATGGTGGATTTGGGCCATAAGATCACCATTCAGAACACTCTGTTCAAAATTTACGATGATGCCACCCAGGTTGCTTTGACGGCAATCGTCAATGCACTGATTTTACTGCCGTTTATTTTACTGTTTACCCCGGCGGGTTTTTTATCAGACCGCTTTGCCAAACCACAAATCATGCGCTGGGCAGCATTTTCGGCGATTTTCATCACACTGTTAATTACCCTTAGTTACTATCAAGGCTGGTTTCATCTGGCATTCTCGTTGACCTTTGTGTTGGCAGCTCAAAGCGCCATTTACTCCCCGGCTAAATACGGTTACATCCGCGAAACAGCCGGCGAACAACAACTGGCACCGGCTAATGGTTTTTTGCAGGCCACCACTATTATCGCCATTTTGACCGGAATATTTTTGTTTACTGTGTTATTTGAATTATTGCTGGCTGATGTCAGCTACGCCAATGAAGCGGAACTGATTCAATATATTGCGCCGCTCGGCTGGCTGTTGGTCGGCTTGTCTTGTATTGAGTACTTTCTGGCACGGCGGTTGCCTTTACTACAAGCAGCCAGTGCCGATAAAGCCTTTGACTGGCCGGCCTATCGCAGGGGCCATATTCTACGGAATAATTTACAGATATTAACGGCCAATCAGCTTATTTGGTGGTGCATTCTTGGGCTGTCGATTTTCTGGGGGATTTCGCAAACCATGCTGGCTGTGTTTCCGGCTTTTGCCAAAATTGTGCTTAATGAAACTAATACTATCGTTATTCAGGGCCTGCTCGCCTGCTCCGGACTTGGCATCATTGCTGGCTCACTACTCGCTGGCCGTCTGTGCCGGCAGCAGATCCGTTATTCGTTACTGATGATTGGTGGTCTTGGTATGTTTTCCATGTTGGCGCTGATACCACTTTTAGACAGCGTCATCGGTTTTGCATTGACCATCATTGCTTTTGGTGTATTTGGTGGTTTATTTATTATTCCGCTGAATGCTTTGATTCAGCGCGAAGCACCTTCTGCGATGCTGGGTACTGTGCTTGCCGGCAACAACTGGATTCAGAATTTAACTATGGTCAGTTTTCTGATTTTGACCTGGCTTGCAGCCAGTGGTCAGTTCAGCAGTACACAATTTTTAAGGTTTTTGCCGTGGCTGACGCTAATACTGTTAATACCGGTGCTTATAAAATTGCGCCAAAAAATCAGTTGATACATTAATGTATTGTTGTTAACAATCATCACAAGTCATTCTTTAGGAAAAAATTTGTGGCCAAACAGTCCTCTTTTCCGCCGGTCTACACCGATGCTTTTCAACAAGCATCTGAAAATCTCCGCCGAGCTCTGCCACTTATTAACCGCTATCAAACACCCATTAACCCTGTTAATTATGCTGTTTGGTATGAATATGTATCGGGCAATAATCAGGCGCTGATCAATGCCATTGATACCCGGCTGAACAAAGGCGATGAGATAACCCCGGACTTAACACAGTATTTATATGAAAAATATGTACTGCTGGGTATGCCGGAACGGCTGGAACAAACCAATAACGGTCTGCGGTTGGTGGTCGACAACACCATCAATAATATTAACCGCGCTGAAATTGCCGCTGGCGATTTCGCAACAGATCTCAATCAGAGTCAGAGCCTGCTGGAAAATTGTAACGATATTGCTGATATCAAAAATGTACTGGCCGGTATTCTGGAAAATACCCGTAAGCTCAGCCAATCGAGTAGCGGCTTAAAACAAGAGCTTGCGGAATCCACGCAGGAAATTCTCAAACTGCGTAGCGAGCTGGAAGCCGTCAAACAAGAAGCGCGTATTGATGGCTTAACCGGTCTTTTAAATCGCGGCAGCTTTAATAAAGAATTATCGCAGTTATGCCGGAGCGGTCAGGTTAAATTCGCGTTGGTATTGTTTGATATTGATAACTTCAAATCAGTCAACGACCGCTTTGGTCATTCATTAGGCGACAAACTGCTACAGTTTTTTGCCACTTTACTGAAAAAACATTGTGACGATTTACATATCGCAGCGCGTTTTGGCGGCGATGAAATGGCCATGTTATTGCTGCACAGCAATGCCCATGAAGCCCGTACGATCGCCGAAACTATACGGGACAATTTTGCAAAAAGCCGGTTGAAAAAGAAAGGCAGCCACGAATCAATTGGCGAAGTTACGGTATCGGTTGGCGTAGAAATGTTTCAGGTTGGTGATTCACCGATGCGTATACTGGAGCGTGGTGATCTGGCGCTGTATCAGGCAAAAAATACTGGTCGTAACCGGGTTGTGGTTGCAGTTCAGAACCGGTAAAAACGACTATTAAGATAATCAATCACCTGTTGTTGCTGCGCTGGCGTCCAGTTGGCATCCGCCGCAATAGCACAGTTGGCAACCCGCTTTTCCAGACCAGACAGACTTTTAACATTACGATCGCTACGGCTGTATAAGCCATTGCCATCACCACCGGTTAGCGACGCATGACATTGCATGCAGCTGGCATCATGCAATCGCTTGCCATCGGCCAGCAACAAGCTGCTGACCGACAACAATAATCCCGCGAGAATGACTTTCAGTATCAAGCCGGTCGCGCCTGTAAAGCTGCGATCCGCAAGGATGCTGGCGGATGCGAATCATAGACTGCTGAAACCAGCGGATCAGGCGTTAACGTGCTGGCATTTTCTTTATAAAGTGCTACCAGAGCAGTCACTAAATCATCGGCATTAGATACTGACGCCGCATACTCATCGGCCTCATATTCGTATTTACGTGATAAGTGGGTTAACAGTGGATGCAAAAAGAAGCTGAACACCGGGATCACCACCATAAACAATACCAAAGCCATCGCCGCATTCATGGTCTCGACACCGAGGCCGGTGTAAAACCAGCTTTGCGCCGATGCCCAGCCCAAGAGTGCCAGACCAATCAGGCTTAATACCGCGAGCAGCGCCATATTTTTGATGACATGTTTGCGACGGAAATGACCCAGTTCATGCGCTAATACGGCTTCAATCTGATCTTCATTGAGAGTGTTTAAAAGCGTATCAAAAAATACGATGCGTTTATTGTTACCCAACCCGGTAAAGTAAGCATTGCCATGACCACTGCGCCGCGAACCATCCATGACAAAAATGCCCTGGCTCTTGAAGCCACAACGTTTCAGTAAACTATCAACGCGACTTTCCAGTTCCTGGTCTTTAAGCGGCGTAAATTTATTGAATAAAGGTGCAATAAATGCCGGGTAGGCCCACATCATAAACAGTGCAAAACCCATCCATGCGGCCCACAAATACAGCCACCAAAATTCACCGGTACTATTCATCAACCACAATGTCGCCCAGATAATTGGCGCACCCATGACCAGCATCAGCAACAATTGCTTGGCAAAATCACCAAAGAAAACACCCTGTGTGCTGCGGTTAAAACCAAATTTATCTTCCATGACAAAGGTTTTGAACCAGCTGGTTGGCAGCTCCAATAACGAGCCAATAACCAGGAAACTCAGCACAAATAAAATACCGGTTACCGTTGCCGACAGCCCCAGACTCTGCCAGGCGCCAGACAACCAGGCCAGCCCACCACCCAATGTCCAGACCAGTAAAATAACCGCGCCATACAAGGCTTCTGTGCGTTTAAACTGACCTTTAGCGACAGTATAATCGGCTGCTTTTTGATGAGCTTCAAGGCTGATTTGTTCACTGAAAGCTGCTGGTACATGATCACGCTTGGCCTGTACATGTCGTTTCTGGCGCAGTGTCAGCCAGATTTCGACACCGGTCATCACTAACAAGGCAATTACAAAGATCCAGGTAAATTCATTCATCATTATTTAAACCAATTAAATTTCTAAAATGTGTCGTGCAGAGTAGCCTTTGATACAATCGCTGGCAACATAGTTCACCCCTTGCCGGCAGCAGAAAGACGGAGACCATGGCTAAAAGTAAAAATAACCTTATCTGGATAGACCTGGAAATGACCGGTCTCGACACCAATAACGATTATATAATTGAAATTGCCACTATCGTCACCGACAGTGAACTGAATGTTCTCGCAGAAGGCCCGATCATCGCTATTAATCAGCCTGATGCGATTCTTGACGGCATGGATGAATGGAATACCAAACAACACAATCGTTCAGGTTTGGTTGAACGGGTGCGCAACAGCACTTATAACGAACAACAGGCTGAAGCCGAAACGCTGGCATTTCTGCAACAATACGTCCCGGCTAATGTATCACCAATGTGTGGTAACAGTATTTGTCAGGATCGCCGCTTTATGGCGCGCTGTATGCCGGCGTTAGAAGCATATTTCCATTATCGGAATCTAGATGTCAGCAGCCTGAAAGAACTGGCACGACGCTGGGCACCGACCGTTGATAAAACCTTCAAGAAAAAATCTTCGCATTTGGCGATGGACGATATCAAAGACTCGATTCGCGAACTGCAGCATTATCGTGAACATATGATGAAATTACCAACCGCTGAATAGCGTCTGTCGATCTTCTGTTTCACAACGATTTCACGATGACCGATAGACACTTCAAGGTGATATTCCCTGAAGTGCTGACATGGCTCATTTAAAGTCCCATTTACCCGAAAAAATCTGCCTTGTTTGCCAGCGACCATTCAGCTGGCGCAAAAAATGGGCAAGCTGCTGGGAAGACGTGAAATATTGCAGCGAACGTTGTCGTCGGCAACGAGGCAGCACATGACTTTTTCTGATGGTTTCCCAAAAGACATGGTGCTGCTTGATTGCGAAACCACCGGTGGAAATGCACTGCGGGATCGAATGACCGAACTGGCACTGATTTTTGTCGAAAATGGTGAAATCACCGGTCGCTGGCAACAGCTATTTAATCCCGGCCAGCGTATCCCACCTTGGATCAGTGAACTGACTGGCATAACCGATAGCATGGTTGCCGGACAACCGACGTTTGCAGAACGCGCTGAAACAATCCAAAACCTGCTGACCGGTAAAGTAATGGTCGCCCATCATGCCCGCTTTGATTATGGTTTTTTGCGCGCCGAATTTCAGCGGGCCGGCATTACATTTCTTGGCAAAACGCTGTGTTCAGTTAAACTCAGCCGCCGCTTTTATCCCGAGGCACGGCGTCATGGCATCGACGCCATTGTCGCAAGACTTGGCCTGCATATTGAAAACCGGCATCGCGCGATGGACGATGCTGATGTCATTGGCAAATTATTCTCACAAATCAGCGCCGATTATCCGGCAACGGAAATTACACAAGTCTGCCAGCAACTGATGCAGCAAACTCGTCTGCCCAGCCAATTGGATCCGGCAGAAATCGACAAATTGCCCGAGTCCCCCGGTGTGTACCGATTTTATGATGAGAATGGTGCGCTGCTCTATATCGGTAAATCCATCAATATCAAACAGCGGGTCCTGAGCCATTTTGCCTCACAAGGCAATTTGCGCAGCAGTGAAATGCAGCAGCAACTTAGCTCTATCGACTTTATTGAAACCCCGTCTGATTTTGGTGCACAGTTGTTGGAAAACCAGCTGATAAAATCCGAAACACCGTTGTACACCCGCCGACAGACTAAAACCAAACGACTGTTTCAACTGGCCCTGTCCACCGATAAGCAAGGTTATCAACGCGTTCAGATTGACATGGCCGATCTCAGTCAACCGCCGGCGTTTACTAACAGATTTGGTCTGTTTCGCAGCCAGCGTCAGGCGCAGAAAAAATTATTACAGCTGGTCAGCGACCATCAGCTCTGTCAGCAATTAACCGGTCTTGAGCCAACCAAAAAAGGCAGCTGTTTTGGTTTTCAATTACATAAATGTAAAGGTGCCTGTGCCGGCGTTGAAGCCGCCACCATTTATAATCTTCGCCTGCAGACGGCGCTAAGCGGCCTGAAAAATCAGGTCTGGCCATGGTCCGGGCCGATTCTGGTCAAAGAATTGGCAATAGATGGTGATGACGATAAAAGTCACTACCATTTAATCGATCAATGGCTGTATCTGGGACGGGTCAATGATGCCGACAGTGCCCATCAACGTTTATCAAAAATTGCTGATGCACCGCAATATTTCGATTTGGATGCTTATAAAATTCAGCTGCGATTTTTGCTGAAGCTAAAACCGAAGCAGCTGCAAATCCAACCGATCCAACAATTTACCGAGGTATGGTCATGAGTCGAACCCATCAATTATTAGGTTATGCCGGCCTGATTCCATTTGTTGGTCTGGCCCTGCTCAATCTTTCCGGTGTTTATCCCACCAGCAGTGAATGGTTACTGACTTATGCAGCCTTAATTTTCAGTTTTCTCGGTGGGCTGCTGTGGCTGGTATCGATGCAATACGAATTACCCCGCCATGTGCCGCTGGTCAGTGTTGGTTTGATGCTCTGGGCATGGTGTTGGTTATTATGGCCGTCATTTAATTGGTTCTGGCTGGCCGCATGGTCATTTCTGGGTTTGTGGCTATACGAAAAGTTTTATCTGTCATCAGTCTACAGCCCGGTATTTTTGCGAATGCGCGCCCAGTTATCATTAATCGCCGCACTGAGTCTGATTGCAGCGGCATTGGTTCATTAATGACTGATAATCGATCACGTTTATTATTGATTCTCGGCGATCAATTAAATCGTGATAGTTTGCTGATTGAACAATTTGACCGTCAAACCGACCAACTGCTGATGGCCGAGGTCAGCGGCGAATCTACTGAGACTATGTCCAGTAAACAACGCACCGTGGCGTTTTTATCAGCAATGCGGCATTTTGCTGAAGATCTGCAATCAGACAAATTGCCAGTTGATTACTACGCTTTAGCAGATGGTATTAAAACGTTTACAGAAGCGCTGAATCTGCAATTTAAAAAGCAGCCTTTTGAATCGATTCGCTGCGTATTGCCCGGCGATTACAGGGTGATGCAGGAAATCACTGCCTGGGCAAAAAGCCACGATATCGACATTGAGTGGCTGCCCGACCAGCACTTTATCGCCAGGCGCGGTGAGTTTAAAGACTGGCTGGCCGAACGCAAACAGCCGCGTATGGAATACTGGTATCGCGAACTGCGAAAAGATCGTCAGATTCTAATGGATGACGACAAGCCGGTTGGCGGCCAGTGGAATTTTGATAAAGACAACCGCAAATCTTTTGGCAAAAATGGCCCGACTGATGTGCCCAAGCCAACAGTGTTTAAGCCCGATAAAATCGCTGAACAAGTCATTAAAGACGTCCAAAAATATCTGCCAAATTTGCCCGGTAAACTCGATGAGTTTGTCTGGCCGGTCACACGACAGCAGGGCCTGCAAGTATTAGCCGATTTTATCGAGCAGCGTTTAAAACACTTTGGCGATTATCAGGATGCCATGTGGACTGATCAGCCATGGCTTTATCATTCGAGAATATCGCTGGCGCTCAATCTGAAATTAATCTCGCCCCAGGAAGTGATTGATGCCGCGGTTAAAGCCTATGAAAACCAGCAAGCGCCGCTGAATGCCGTTGAAGGTTTCATCCGGCAAATCCTCGGCTGGCGTGAATATGTTCGTGGCCTGTACTGGGCACATCGGGATGACTGGTTGGAAATGAACGCACTGAATGCCCGCCGCGATTTACCAAAACTGTACTGGGATGCTGATACCCAAATGACCTGTTTACAGCAATCGGTTTCGCAAGTGCTTAATAATGGATATGGTCACCATATTCAACGGCTGATGGTGACCGGGCTATTTTCGCTTCTGTGGGGCGTCAAACCCAAAGCGATTCACGAATGGTATCTGGCAATGTATGTCGATGCCGTCGCCTGGGTGGAAATTCCCAATACGCTGGGCATGAGCCAATATGCTGATGGTGGTATTGTCGGCTCCAAACCGTATATCGCCAGCGGCGCCTATATCGACCGGATGTCCAATTACTGTAAACAATGTCCGTTTGATCCAAAACAGGCGCATGGTGACAAAGCCTGTCCGTTTACCACGCTTTATTGGGCATTTGTCGAACGCCATCAGGATTTACTGAGCCATAATCCGCGTCTCGGCATGCAAGTCAAAAACTGGCAACGTAAGTCCGAAGACGAACAACAGGCGATTCTCAAACACGCTGAAAAACTGCACCGACAACTTCCGTAGGATTTGTAATGAGTAACATTCAAGCCGTTTGGCTACGCAACGATTTACGATTGGATGACCACCCGGCGCTGATTGACGCGCAGGCGCAGGGGCCGATTCATGTGGTGTATGTGGCCACCCCCAAACAATGGCAGCAGCATCATGAATCACCGGCACGGCTGGGTTTAAAAGCCACAGCGTTAAAAGATATTGCTGAGCGACTGGCCGAGTTGGGTATTCCGTTTACATTGCTGGAAGCTGAATGGTTTAAAGATGTGCCGACGGTGCTGGAAAAATTCTGTGCCGACGAAAATATCAGCGAATTATGGTTTCAACTGGAAACACCATGGGATGAAAACCAGCGCGATGAGTCCGTTGAAGCGGCTCTGGAAAAAGCCGGCGTTAAAGTGCATGCGCTTAGTCATGATCTGCTGGTGCCACAACCGATCAAAACCCAGCAGGATGATCCGTTTAAAGTGTTTACACCCTATTACCGCCGCTGGCTACAAATCCTTGAAGATATTCAGGCAGCTCCTTTACCGTTGCCCAAGTCGCAAGGTAAAGCTTTGGCTCAACCCAAACTGGATTGTCACTGGGCAGGCGAATTTCGTGATGATCTCTGGCCGGGCGATGAAGAAAGCGCTTTGTCGCGTTTATCATCATTTGCCGAATTCAAACTGCCAGATTACAAAAAACAACGCGATTTTCCTAGCAAACCAGCTACCAGCGTGATTTCTCCGTATCTTGCCAACGGCCAGTTGGGACCGCGCCGATTATTGGCAGTCGTGCAGTTTTTCTGTGGTGAACAAAACCGCGACTGGCGCCATGATGACTGGCTTCGCGAACTCGCCTGGCGGGATTTTTACCGGCAACTGCTACTGTATTTTCCCAAGATAAGCAAACACCAACCGTTCAAACGCGAAACCAGATATGTGCAATGGCGGGATGATGAGGCCGGGTTTAAAGCATGGTGTGAAGGTAACACCGGCTTTCCGATTGTTGATGCCGCTATGCGCCAGCTCAATCAAACCGGCTGGATGCATAATCGTTTAAGGATGATTGCTGCGAGTTTTCTGACCAAACTGCTGTTGACCCACTGGCGGCGCGGTGAAGATTATTTTATGGATAAACTCATCGACGGCGAATTTGCTTCCAATAA
>JAWWAG010000019.1:0-23581 GCA_033721795.1 Methylophaga sp.
ATGAGATCTGTGATCGTAAAACTGGTGAGGTCAAATGGACGGCAACCAGAGTTGATCTGGTATTTGGATCCAATTCAGTTCTGCGTTCTTATGCTGAAGTTTATGCACAAGATGATAATAAGGAGAAGTTTGTTAAAGACTTCGTCAACGCTTGGAATAAAGTCATGAACGCAGATCGTTTCGATGTGAAGTAATGATCTTTCGATAGGATGTTAAGGTTTGTCTGAGCATCCTTTTTATTCAATAAATGAAAAGCCTTGGCCTGTGAAAATCGGCCAAGGCTTTTTCACTAAAACGTTATGTTTGATGAGTCAAGTAATTAGCCATACATGATTTTTTTAGTGCAGGCTTTTAACAACGTTTCTTTGTTTTTCAATTTGCACAGATGCGTATACATTTTAACTGTATTTAATGTCTCGAACTTAACCATTCTTCATAGCTCGGACTGGCTTGAGCATGCAGACCTGCTGCCCTGAAAGCACTCTCACTATCAATTATTTTGCCATCATGCAAAAAAACATTTTTATGTGCATGGTGTTTTGCCCAGTCATCAAGGCTGTATGAGTCGCTGTTGAAGTTCATAAGATATTTCCATTTAAAAATAAACCAGAACTTAATTTTAAATTTTATGTGTGTAGTAATTGTGAAAATTAAAACTCATTTAATATTTATGAGAACTAATCGACACAGTATCCAAAATAATCATTGTAGTTCGTCGTAATCAGTCACATAAAAACTGATTTCAGCCAAATTGTATTTTAATTAAGGGCATAAATTTAGAGTGCTTATCAGTCAGTCCAAACCGGTAATTTCATTAAAAATGTTAAGAATGGCTCTGGCCGAGGCTCTCTCAATAATATGAAATTGGGGACTTGTGGAAACCATACAGACAAAAGAAAAACGAGCCCAGTATCAGCTAAACGCTTAATTGTTATCGATGGGTCACAAGAACTCGAACCAGAGATCGAGGGATGATGAGTTTGGCAAGAAATTTTTAACTTATTGACTTTATTAATTATTTATCATTACCAATAAGCATCGCTGCGCACTACTTTCACCCCCCCTTGCGCACAGAATTCTTATTCTCATCTATTCTGGTTATCTATTAAATAGTTGAAAGCTGCCTAGTAAAATAGTCATCAATTCATCAGATCTAGAATCGTCAGACCTTCTCACGGTCATTCCAGCAAATACTGACTTAAAAAGCTTTAACCCTGAGCGCGCTCAGACTCTCAACGGAGAGTCGTATGAGAACTAAAGACATGCAGCCCCATCACCAACTTAAAGAAAGTGCAATTGCGTCATCAATGAGGTCATGTAAATTTTTACATTATTTATATTGTGCACAACTTTGTTGCATGCTATAAAACCCAAAAAAAGGGGTTAAGCTTGAACGATTTCAGTAATCTTTAAGCTTGATAAACAACTCTGTTTGGCGCGCTACACAGCCACAAACAGCATCACCAGGGTGTACCGAACAATGTTGTCAGATATGGATTTGACCTATGCAAAATACCTTGTGTTGTTGGTTTTATGGGAAAGTGACGGCGTTTCTGTCAAACAGATTGGAAACATCCTAAAGATGGAGACTGGCCCCCTCTCTTCATTCATCAAACGCCTCAAAAGAAGTGGTTTTCTGACTAAGAAACGTACAAATAATGATGACCGTATAGTTCGTTTATTTTTGACCGAACAAGCAAAGCAAATTCGACCAGCTATCGCTGATATCCAACATAAGGTGGCCTGTAATACAGGCCTGGCCTCTGACGAATTTTTTGAACTTCTCGACAGACTTAATCAACTCGCCAAAAGCTTAAACGCACAAGAAGCCAGAAAGTCTGCCGTGTCGTAACGTGGTGATAACTATGCTCACCACTTTTTTAGTGTGTTTATTTTAGGAGAGAGATAATGACAACACATAGCTACAAACTGGAACCTATCTGGAACAAGATTGGTAAAGGCTTCTTCTTCAGTGCACTGGCATTTGCATTAACATTTTCAACTGCCAAGGCTGAGGAAAAGACGCTCTATGAACGCCTTGGTGGCACTTACAACATTGCACTAACGGTAGATCACCTTGTAGAGCTCATCTACGATAATCAAGGCCTAAATGCCAACCCAATTCTTGCTGCGATTCACGAACAGAAACATACCAAAGCAGGCTTTAAGGTCATGTTAACTAATTGGGTTGTACAAGAAACTGGTGGTCCTGAAATTTACAAGCCAGATCCATTTGGCCGTGGCAAATCTATGAAGGATAGCCATCCTCATTTAAATATTTCTAACCGTGAATTCGATATTATTAAGACACTCTGCCTGGCGACTTTTTATCACTTCAACGTGCCTAATCAAGAAGTCAATGAGTTGATGGACGCCCTTGAAAGTTATCGCTTCCAGATTGTAACCAGAGAAGATGAAGCACCATTCAAATCTCGACTGGTTAAAGAAATGGATGGTATTGCGTATAAAAAATAAGACAAATTAATGTCACTGCCCCACCGGTGTGGGGCAGTTCTTTTTTTAGAAAACGGCATTAAATCCAAATCGAAAGTCAAACAAGGAAAATAAACGCCATGCGCAGTCATGCCCAAACATTATCTTGGATAGCCTTATTTTCCATCTACCCATTCACAAATGCTTTTTCACAGACCATAGAGGTCACTGCATCGGGTATCAGCTTTGAGCCTAAAGTCATCGCCATCGAGCCTGGCGATACGGTTCGCTGGACAGGCATGGCTGGCCATAGCACTGCGTTAATTACAAAACTTTCACCCAATGGTGTGATGAAGTGGGACTCTCCAGTTGGAAGCAACTTTGAAAATACTTTCACCGACGAGGGTATTTATATCTACCAGTGCAAACCTCACTCAAACCTCGGCATGGCTGGTGCCGTAATTGTTGGTGAGCCGGTTAATTTAAATGAAATAAAAAATTCGCCTCAGGATAAAACTTTTGAAAAGATCATCAATGAAGCTATTAAATTTGTAGAGACCAATCACATATCCGAAAAGCCACCTGAATAGCAGATTATTTGTTCCTTCCCACCAAGAATTGAAGCATGACAGTGTTGAGATTTTCACTAATCATCCAAAAAAGTCCCTAAGACAAAAAAAGTGGCTAGGCAAAAACCGTCTAACCGCTTGATTTTATGGGTAATCCCACCAAGACTCGAACGAAGACCAAGGGATTATGATTCTGGCAAAAAAATTATTAACTTACTGTTTTTATTGATTATTTGTCGAGATTCCGATTACTGATTTGCACCATCAGGCATTAGTTTTCACCGCTCATCCCTTTAAAAATCCCGCAATACAATGCTCTTAATTGCTTTGTAACGGATTGTCCTTCTAGCTGATGTCAGGCAGTTTTAAAAAAACATCATCACCCTGCCGGATCAAAGCATCATGGGCGACTGATGCGTAGATGCCTAAATTCTGGTCCGCTTCACTGACAATCGTACGCAGGATACTTTTATCAGTGGTAAGCCCTTGTTGCTGTCGAACGACCGCGCCGCAGCGAGGCGTCGCACCTTCACAGTCAATAATTGCATGGCCTATTTGTAATTGTTTATCGAGCCATGCTTGTTCTACTAAGCCATCCATGCCTGGCAATGTTTCGATAACCACGTTGGGACGAAATCTGGCAATATCCCAGTCACCTTTACCATTTAGCTGTTTCAAGTGATGGATGGTCGCTGTGGTCAGTAAATGGAACGGTTTCACCAAAAAAAACGTGCCGGGAACAGAGACATAGTCTCTGGTCTGTTGCGGTAGCGCATCCAAATCCGGCAGCGGTTCCCCCGGCTCACGCTCAAACGTAGCCTTCAACTCCTCCAGCCAGTCATTATCTTCGCCTTTAAACCGCCGATAAAAATCGATTTCTGAACCCGGTCTCAACGACTCAAGGGTTGACTGATGTCCGGTTAAAGCTGATAAAAGGCGATGAATTTCAGGAGCATCACTACCCACAACGCTACCATCGGGAAAAGTTATATCAACAGCGCCTGACACCGAATCCCGGTAAGCTCCCTGACAAGTTAATAATTGCGGTCGGAACTTACAACTCTGAATCTCTTGCCGCGCCGTATCACGCAAGGCCCATAAACGATCCCCCATTAAACCCATCTGACCTAGTTCGCACTCGCTCAGGCTTTCGCCAGCCATACCTTTAACAGGATATCGCCAGATCTGTTGTACGGTACCGACTTTAATCATGAAACTCCAAGAATGTTTCGGTTATAGATGATGCCGTTTCAATCATTTTATTCCGTGCCAAAATGATTACTGCCAGTCAGAGAGCGTAGTTTATTTACCGCCAGAGAAGCGGCTGCAGTGCGCGTTTCGACACCCAATTTGGTAAATACATGCTCCATGTGTTTATTGACCGTACGTGGACTGGTACCTAAAATTTCACCGATACTTTTGTCAGTTTTGCCCAGGATCACCCAGTGTAAAACTTCCGACTCACGGTTTGTCAGATTAAATACTGCCCGCAGCGCTTCGATTTGAGCGGTTTCAGATTCTTCATGTAATAGAATCATCCAATGCTCGCTATGAAGATCGGCAGGAGTAAAAATCAGGCGACCGGTTGGTTTATTCACGATGTAACGGCGTAAACGTTTTTCTCCACCTTGATGAAGTTGCATCAGCCATTGTTTTAATGCTTCGGGCGTATCCTCTATGAGTAATTCGCTTCCATCCGCCATATATTTTTCGAATAACTGTCTGGCCAAAGGTGTTTGCCAGATAATCTTGCCGGTCTCCGGTAAAACGGCGATGGCCGCCTGACCGAACGCATCAAGAGCACTCTGGGTTTGGTCTATCATTCGTGAATTCTTCAGGTGCGTATTAATCCGGGCAATGACCTCAATTGGACTGAGTGGCTTGGTCACATAATCAATACCACCCGCTGTAAAACCCGCGACAACGTGCTCAGACTCTGTCAGACCAGTCATAAAAATCACCGGAATATGTCGGGTGATTAGGTTGTGTTTCAGTTTTTTGCAAACTTCAAAACCATCCATTCCTGGCATTAAAGCATCTAACAACACAATATCCGGACTCGCCTCAAGACTAATCTGAAGTGCTGATTGGCCATTGTCAGCTACCAGCACGGTATAACCGGACTCCACCAGCGCATCATGTAAAAGTGCCAGCGTGTCAGGCGTATCATCAACCACCAGCACCACGGCATTTAATTGCTTATCAGCCATTGGCTAATTTCGCCTCTATAAATGTTTTCATTTTGGCTAATTGAAATTTCTCCGACATCTGTCGAATCTCCAACAGAAATGGCTCACTTGCCAGCTGTTTATCATCTATTTCGGTGATAAGTTTACGAATCCCCACTAGATAGCCCACGTTGATCATGGCCAACAGCTCATTCAATATCGCCGCTGGCGGCGACACATGGTCATTTTCTGTGTGTTGAATATCCTCAGGCTGGTGTTTATTTTCTATCCATTCCAATTTGAGTCGTTCGCCCAGCCAATTGATCAATTCAAACAGGTTTACCGGTTTTAGAATAAAGTCTTTATCGGTGATACCCGAGCTGTTTTCTAGGTTTTTATCAAAGGCATTGGCTGAAATAATGCCAATCTGAACATCAGAATGGTGAACATTACGAATCAGATGGCAGGTCTCCCAACCATCCATTTCTGGCATCGCCAGATCCATAAAAATGATGTCCGGCTGAAATTCAGGATAAATTCTTAAACAATCGGCGCCGGAAGCAGCCTCTTTCACTTCGAAGCCTAATGGCTCCAAGATATTCAGTATGAGTTCGCGATCAACAGGTTCGTTATCCACCACTAATATTTTACGGCGCGGCCCCTTATAACCCATAGGCATATAGCTCGTGAGCATCGGCAGTTCTTCTTCAACCCGAACAGAGGGCAGATAGAGCCGGATGAAAAAGCTGGTGCCTTCGCCCGGCTGACTCTCAACTCGTAAAGCGCCGCCCATCAATTCGGTTAATAATTTACTGATGGTCAAGCCCAATCCCGTGCCACCGACGCCTTGTGCAGCACTTCCCCTAATAAACGGCTCAAAGATTTTATCGAGTTCCGCTGGTTTAATACCGGGACCGGTGTCTTGGATTTCAATAGAAAGGAATTCACGAGCATGGTTAAAACGCAAATTAATTTCACCCTGCTGCGTGTATTTAACCGCATTGCCGATAATATTGATTAAAATCTGACTCAGTCTTTTATGATCAGCTCTAACAACTCTGGGTAAATCAGAACTGATTTCATAGTTAAATTTTAGGCCTTTGTTAATTGCCTGCAACTCAAACATACTGATTATTTGCTGTATATATTCCGGAAAACGCAGGGATTTAGTATCAAACTGTAATTTTCCGCCTTCAATACGCGCGATATCTAAGGTACCTTCTATCAGCGACAATAAGTGCTCGCCACTACGCAAAATAACTTTAATCGCATTTTTGTTCTCTGCCTGAATTGCACTATTGTTATCCAGTAATTGGGCATAACCTAAAATACTGTTCAAAGGGGTACGAAGTTCATGACTTATCCCTGTTATGTAACGGCTTTTAGCCTGATTGGCTTGCTCAGCTACCTCCCGGGCACGTTGCAATTCGGCATCCGTTTGCTCATGGAGCATTATCTCTCGCTGCAACAAACTGGTTTGATGGTTGGACTCTTGCTGAGCGACATTACGACTTTGCGAAGTTAAGATTAGCCACCAGACGATGATGCCGCTGACCAATACCAATGCTGCAAAGGCTTTTAAAAAACCAACTCTTATCTCGGGCAAAATTTGCGCGGCATTTTCCAACGTGGTCAGCGAAATATGAAGATAAATAAGACCGAAGATCGATGCCAGCAACAATACCGTCATGCCCATCAGCAGAATGTAATGCCCCACACCATTTTGTATATAACCCCATAAGGAATTTGGCAGGAGTTTTGTCATTACCTCCCGCCACTGCGAGTCGAGCTTGGCATGGGGTTTACAGTCATCATTGCACCGGGCATCCAAGCAGCAACATAGTGAACAAATGGGCCCCTGATAAGCCGGACAATACGCCACATCATCAATTTCATATTCACGCTCACAAATACTGCAGGTTTCTTTGGTTTTTTTATGGTGAAACTTATGTGGCTGGCGGGCCAGATAAAATTTGCCCTTGGTCCACCAAGCGAACAACGGTGCACAGACAAGAGCGGTAAGCATAGCGATAAAGGAAGAAAATGACTGTGCCTCGAGCCCAAAGACACCCACAAATGCCAAAACCGAAAATAACGAGGCAATACCCATTGCACCCACACCCACCGGATTAATGTCATACAGGTAGGCACGTCGAAACTCTACCCCTTTAGGACTTAAGCCTAACGGTTTATTGATAACCAGATCTGCGACCACCGCTGTGATCCAGGATATTGCGATATTTGAATAGAGTCCTAAAATTTGCTCAAGCGCCTCAAACACATCTAACAGCATCAACATCGTGGCAATCAGCACGTTAAATAGCAGCCAGACCACCCGGCCAGGATGGCTGTGTGTCAGCCGGGCAAAGAAGTTAGACCAAGCCAGTGAGCCTGCGTAAGCATTCGTAATATTAATCTTCACCTGAGACAACACGACAAAAAACACCGTGACGGCCAGTAAAACATCGGCGTTTGAAAACACATAACTAAAGGCTACGTGATACATATAGGTTGGATTAACAGACTCTTCTACCGACTTGGCGCCCATAAACGCCAGATAAGCCAGTAATACACCAGCAAACATTTTGATCATGCCAATTAAAATCCAACCGGGGCCAGCGAGAATGACCCCAAGGTGCCAGCGAAAACGGTTTTTTTCGGTTTTTTCCGGCATGAAGCGCAAAAAATCCACCTGTTCACCGACCTGTGGGATCAAGGCCATGCCAATAGCGATCGCGGTGCCAAACATATAGATATTAAAACTACTGTCATAGCCAGAACTGCCAGCAAAGCTCATTAATCCTCTTATCGCCTCAGGCTCTTTGGCAAAAATAAAAATGAATGGCAGCACCATTAAGAAAAGCCAGACAGGCTGAGTGATCATTTGAATTCTGCTGACAAGCGTCACCCCGTGGGTTACCAACGGAATAATGATGACGGCAGAAATCAGATACCAAACATAAATGGGTAAATCGAAATACATACTGAGCGCATACGCCATGATCACGCCTTCCAGCGCAAACAGAATAAAAGTGAATGTGGCATAAACAAACGAAGAGATTGTCGAGCCGATGTAACCAAATCCGGCGCCTCGCGTCAGCAAATCCATATCCAGCCCATATTTGGCCGCATAGTGACTAATTGGCAAACTCGTCAGAAAAATAATCAGGCTGACGGTGAGGATCGCCCAGAACGCGTTTACAAAACCAAAATTGATTGCCAGCGTCGCACCAATGACCTCTAAAACCAGAAAGGAAATAGCGCCAAGCGCTGTATTGGAAACACGAAAAATCGACCACTTTCTGAATGAGTGTGGCGTAAAACGCAGCGCATAATCCTCAAGGGTCTCATTGGCGACCCAGGTATTGTAATCACGACGAAGCTTTACAATACGTTGGGGTGCATTATGTTCGGCTGGATCAATCAAAGCATCAGTGGCGGTCAACTTATTATCCCGACAGATAAATAGATCGTGGTGTTCGAAAACCCTGTAAAGATGGCAATGGAGCAGCTTAACGCATCAGAAAGGTTGGATAACTACGTAATATTACGTATTGATTTAGCCAAGATCTGATGAAGGCAGCACGAAGACCGCCGCCGATATCCGCACAGTTAGAGGAACAGCAGATATGCGCCACTTAGCGTTAACAGGCTACCCATACCTCGGTTTAAGAATGGACCAATTTGATTTTTAAAGCTGGCAAGAAAAAGCCCAAAACCCAGCAAAATGCTGGTTGCAGATAACAGTCCCAAAACCGACGCCATACCACTCCCTTGAGCGACAAGCTCCTGACCATGAACCAGCCCATGCAGCAATGCAAACACGCCGGTAAGGCATAACTGCCAAAGCTGATTAACCGAAAAACTCAGGAGAATAACCAATCCCAGTGCCAACAGACTGACGGCAATCGCAACTTCCGTAAATGCCATGACGGGCATCACGCTGCCCAAGCCAACGCCAAAGAGCATAAACACGATAAACAACATGGGCATTTGCCAACGCCCCACCGATTGAGATCGACCTGCCCAAAAGCCAACGGCCAGCATCACCAGTAAATGGTCAATACCGGTTAATGGGTGACTGAACCCACTGGCAAAGTTAGCAATATCGTGCCCAGGGTGTGCCATGGCAACAGCCGGCAATGCCAACAGCGTAGATAGCGCCAGGATTATCTTTTTCATGTGATTTTCCTTTTTGTGGTTGTATTAGTTCAACATCAGGCCTTGTTTTTCAATAAAACGGACAATGTCATCAAGCCCGTCTTCCTGCTTCAGATTTGTGAACACATATGGCCGCTCCCCACGCATCCGTTTGGAATCACGGTCCATCACCTCTAGTGACGCGCCAACCATCGGGGCCAAATCCGTTTTGTTAATCACCAATAAATCTGACTTGGTAATACCCGGCCCCCCTTTACGGGGTATTTTTTCACCGGCAGATACATCAATGACGTAAATAGTCAGATCCGATAATTCTGGGCTGAACGTTGCCGCCAAGTTATCACCACCACTCTCGATAAAAACGATGTCAAGTGGGTCAAACCGTTTGCTTAGCTGTGCCACCGCTTCAAGATTCATTGACGCATCTTCACGGATCGCCGTATGCGGACAGCCACCGGTTTCTACGCCAATAATTCGGTCCGCTGATAACGCTTCATTACGAGTTAAAAATTCAGCATCTTCTTTGGTGTAAATATCGTTGGTGACGACTGAAATGTTGTAGGTATCCCGTAGTTTTTTGCACAAAGCCAGTGTTAGCGCTGTTTTGCCTGAACCCACCGGACCACCAATGCCAACACGTAAAGGTTCTTTCATAATTGGTTTCTCTTGTTCATGAGCGGAATAATCGGGAGTATTGCGTTTCGTGAAGACACCCAGCAATGCTCAGTGCTGGGCAAAAATTACTAATGTCCGCTTCTGAGACCTGCATAGCCTCATCCACCAGATTGGGAATCGATACCGCCAGTTCCGACAAAATTTGCTGTCCAGCCACTTGGCCAAGCGGGACGGTTTTCATGACGGCACTGACCTGGTTCTCAAGCCATGACCATAAATAAGCATGTGCCATATCCTTGACTGAAATGTCCCAAAAAAAAGCGCTGGCGGCATAAATGGTTGGAAACGCTGGTTGATCCAGATCCTCCATCAACAACATGACGGCTGGTGACCAAGTCCCTAAATCACGCTGTAACCGCAATAGTGAATAAGCCATTTGGCGGGTTTCGGCTAATGCTTCACTGCTATCACGGCCGGCTTGATAATAGCTGTCCCAACGATGAATCTCGTCGCTATCCATCTGCTGCCAAGCCTGGTAAAGACGGAGCAAAACAGGTAATTCAAAATGGGTAAAATAAATTGCCAGCACATCGCTGATCCAGTCTTTCGCGGAAGCTATATCGCTGACATCACCTGATTCAATAGCCCACTCCAAACCCTGTGAATAACTATAGGCACCAACCGGTAACATTGGGCTGGCAAGTTGTAATAATCTTGAAAGCGATGCCGAGCTCATGTCAGACAGGCTGTACACGGGGAAGTGGTCGAATGTTACGATGCGCGGAATGATCATGATGGTGGTGATGCCCACCGCCGGCGTAGGCGCCCGACTCTGGTTCAAAAGGCGCTTGTAACTCGGTCACCGATACCCCAAGCCCTACCAGCATATCTTTTAAAACTGAATCGGTTTCAAGCTTCAGCCAGCCATCACCGATTTCCAGTGGCACATGCCGGTTACCCAAATGATAGGCAGCGCGTGTTAATGCTTTTGATGAAGGAGCTGTCACTTTCATCACCGCCTGATCGGCGGCGATTACCGCAATGATTGCGCCATTATCGGCTTGTAATAAATCCCCACCCCGCAAAATGGTGCCGCGTTGCATAAATAAAGCGGCTTCCTGACCAGACTGCAAAGTCACACGAACGCGGCTTTTTTGTCGCAAATCGAAACTCATGGCGACTTTATCAGCGACTTTCGCGTCAGTATCAACATGCGACAATTTGGTTGAAATCGTTAACATTCACGTTCCTAAAATAAAAAGTAACGTTGCGCCAACGGCACTTCAGATGCTGGCTCACAGATCAACAACTCACCATCGGCCATGACATGATAGGTTTCAGGATCAACTTCAATTTTCGGCGTGGCATTATTTAAAACCATGTCGTGCTTGCTGATATTGCGGCAGTTTTTGACAGCAACTAAAGACTTTTGTAAACCCAGTGCCTGCAATGCCGGATTATCAAGTGCAGCTTGCGAGACAAAGGTCAGTGAGGTTTTTAATGCTTTACCGAAACTGCCAAACATTGGCCGATAGTGCACTGGTTGCGGCGTTGGAATTGAAGCGTTGGGATCGCCCATCGCGGCAGCGGCAATCATACCGCCTTTGATAATCATTGCTGGCTTAACCCCAAAAAAGGCCGGTTGCCAAAGCACCAGATCAGCAAACTTACCTACCTCGATAGAGCCCACAATATGAGAAAACCCATGGGTAATGGCCGGATTAATGGTGTATTTGGCGATGTAGCGTTTCACCCGGAAATTATCGGCTTCACCATCACCTAACGTTTTATCTTCATTTAATGTGCCACGTTGTTGCTTCATTTTATGGGCGGTTTGCCAAGTGCGAGTGATCACTTCGCCAACACGGCCCATGGCTTGAGAATCAGACGACATGATGGCGAAACCACCCGTGTCATGCAGGATATCTTCGGCCGCAATGGTTTCTCTACGGATTCGTGATTCAGCGAATGCCACATCTTCTGCAATCGACGCATCCAGATGGTGACAGACCATCAACATATCCAGATGCTCATCAATGGTATTCACCGTGAAGGGCCGTGTTGGATTGGTGGATGACGGGATCACATTTGGTGAAGAAATGGCTTTGATAATATCGGGGGCATGACCGCCACCGGCACCTTCGGTATGGAAGGTGTGGATAGTACGTCCTTTGAATGCTGCTAATGTTGTTTCAACAAAACCAGATTCATTGAGGGTATCGGTGTGAATAGCGACCTGCACATCCATTTCATCGGCAACATTAAGACAATTATCAATCGCTGCGGGAGTTGTGCCCCAGTCTTCATGGAGTTTTAAACCAATGGCGCCCGCTGCGATTTGCTCCCTTGCCGGATCTGGCATGGATACATTACCTTTGCCAAAAAACCCCATGTTCATCGAAAAAGCTTCCGCAGCTTCGAGCATGCGGTGAATATGCCATGGCCCTGGCGTGCAAGTCGTTGCTTTGGTGCCGGTTGCCGGCCCGGTTCCGCCACCCAACATGGTGGTGATGCCCGACATTTGGGCTTCTTCAATCTGTTGTGGACAGATCCAGTGAATATGACTGTCAATGCCACCCGCGGTGAGAATCATGCCTTCGCCCGCAATAACTTCCGTACCCGCGCCAATAGCAATGGTCACATCGGGCTGAATATCGGCATTACCGGCCTTGCCGATAGCGCTTATATAGCCATCTTTGATGCCCACATCGGCTTTGATAATGCCGGTAATCGCATCGATGATCAGTGCATTGGTGATGACGGTATCAACTACATCTGCTGATGAAAGCTGGGACTGCCCCATGCCGTCACGAATAACTTTACCGCCACCAAATTTTACTTCCTCGCCATAAGTCGTCAGATCCTGCTCGACTTCAATCCATAAATCGGTGTCAGCGAGCCGAACCTTGTCGCCTACCGTGGGACCAAACATTTCTGCATAGGCTTGACGGGAAATTTTCAAGGTCATGTCAATGCCCCCATCACTCGGCCGGCAAAACCATACACTTCTCGCAAACCTGCCAAGGCCACCAATTCAACTGTTCGCATTTGCCCGGGCTCAAAACGAACGGCCGTGCCTGAGGCGATATTGAGTCGAAAGCCATAGGTATGCTGCCGATCAAATTGCAAGGCATTGTTTACCTCATAAAAATGATAATGTGATCCCACTTGGATAGGCCGATCGCCCGCATTGGATACATTTACTTTTACCGTTTGGCGACCAACATTCATGATGATGTCATCTGCCTTTAATCTCATTTCACCGGGAATCATAAGCTTTCCTCAGACAATTGGATCATGCACAGTGACCAGTTTGGTACCGTCCGGAAAGGTGGCTTCAACCTGAATGTCGGAAATCATCTCGGCAACCCCTTCCATTACATCTTCCCGAGACAATAAGGTAGCGCCGTAGTCCATTAGATACGCTACCGTTTTGCCATCTCGCGCACCTTCCATAATGGCTGCGGAGATAAAGGCAACCGCTTCAGGGTAATTCAACTTTAAACCCCGATCCTTTCGGCGCTCTGCAACCAGCGCTGCCGTAAAAATCAATAATTTATCTTTTTCTCTCGGGCTTAAATCCATCTATATGTCATCTCAATAATCATGTGGCCCATATTCGAGGCCTGACAACTTGTGCAGCGCCATACCAGGGCCGCAAACAAGCCCATAATTGTTCAAAATACTGTCTTGCCTGTTGTGGACAGCCACCCATATAGCGGGCGACAAATATCTCCGGTAAAGCTGACACACCAAAACTGCCACCATCAGCGTTGACTGCCCGGCATTTCTCCAGTGTTGCCGCCGGCATCTGACCTGCTGCAACAATAAAACTGCCAAACACCCTATTACCCTTTAAGCCAGCTTTCGCTGCCAAAACCTTGCTTTCAGCATGTATCACCGCTGATTCAGACCAAATCAAACGATGCTGCCGACTGATGGTTAAATTTTGTCTCAACCGACCTTCTTGCCAGTTTTCGCCGCTGGCGCTGCGCCCCAGACTGATAATTTCCCAAGTCGCCAATTTGGCATTTTCAGCCAGTGAAACATCGGTTCTGAGACTGACCTCAGCCCCATTAAAAACAATATTTTCTTGTGGCAACCATTCCAGCTGCGAATCCGCTGCTAACCTTATATCGACTTGCTGACTGGCCAAACGACCAGCCGATTTATACCATTTAGTAGCGCCAGGGGTAGTCAGCAAGACTTGTGCCTTACTGGCCAGATCGATATGCAATTCAAGTTGATCACCACCAGCAATGCCGCCTGGCGGATGAACAATAACTCCATGGGCGGCATCATCAGTCTGTGGATGCAGTATTTTCTGAATCACCATGGGGCCATAATGCTGCCGACGCACCAAAATAGTACGCTCATGGCGGCGCTCAAAGGCCAAGCTCAACTGCGCCAGCCACCCACTCAACACATCAGGCTGTATGCTTTGTAAAGGTGCCAGCTTCATTTCCTGTACAACGCCAACGGCCTTGACGGTTAGCGTTGTCTAACCCCTTTAGACTAAAAGCATATTCATTGCATAAGTCATACCGTTAAGTATTTCTTGATGGTATCGGCATCAACATTGGCACGGTTGTCTTCATGTATAAAGTTCCCTTTTTCGATAACAATAATGCGATCGGCAATATCAAGGGTGAAGCTGAGTACCTGCTCTGAGACAATAATCGTGATATCACGCATCTTGCGGATGTCATTAAGTACCTTGGCGATATCTTTGATGATGGACGGCTGAATGCCCTCAGTCGGCTCATCCAGCAGCAATACCTTGGGATTGGTCACCAACGCCCGAGCAATGGCTAACTGTTGTTGCTGACCACCCGATAAATTGCCACCTTTGCGATGACGCATTTCATGCAACACTGGAAACAGGGCAAAAATATCGTCCGGTATTTTTTTCTGGCCAGAGACTTTCAGGCCGGTCTGGATATTCTCCTGCACCGTCAAGGTGGGGAAAATCATCCGCCCCTGTGGCACATAGGCAATCCCCTTGGCGACCCGCTGATAACTTTCATCACCATTGATATCCTTGCCTGCCACCTCTATCTTTGACGCCGTACTAGGCAAAATGCCCATCAGCGACTTGAACAGGGTGGTTTTGCCCATGCCGTTACGGCCCATAATGGCTACGGTTTCATTCTCCGCTGCACTGAAGCTGACCTTATGAATCACTTCACTCTGGCCGTAACTAACTTGTAAATTCTCTACTGCAAACATGATTTTTCTCCTGAAATACCGGTTAGTGGCCCAGATACACTTCAATAACTTTTTCATCGGCCTGGACTTTTTCCATCGGCCCTTCTGCGAGAATTTTGCCCTGATGCAGCACGGTGACTTTGCGGGCAATCTTTTTGACAAACTCCATATCGTGTTCAATGACAATCACGGCACGGTTCTTACAGATCCGGTTCAATAACTCGGCGGTTTCATCACGCTCCTTGGCACTCATGCCAGCCACCGGTTCATCGAGCATCAGAAGTTCAGGTTCCTGCATCAGTAACATGCCTATTTCCAGCCACTGCTTTTGCCCATGGCTCAAAATACCGGCCTCTGAATCCAGCATATGGGTCAGCTGAATATCAGCTGCCACCTCGGCAATCAATGCTTCCAGCTTGGGTGTCGATTTAAAGAATAAACTGCTAAATACCCCTCTCCCTTCTGAATAAGATACTTCCAGATTTTCATAAACCGACAACGTTTCGTATATTGAGGGCGTTTGAAACTTACGGCCAATGCCGGCGCGGGTAATTTGGTGTTCCGCCAGTTTAGTCATCTGCTGATTTTTAAACTGGATAGAACCTGAGCTGGCTTTGGTTTTGCCACAAATTAAGTCCAACAAGGTGGTTTTGCCGGCACCATTAGGCCCGATGACCACCCTTAACTCGTTTTTATCAACGTACATGGTTAAGTTGTCTACGGCTTTGAAGCCATCAAATGACACCGTTAAATCTTCAATCGCTAAAAGATAATCTGTATTGGTGCTCATGACTTCGCTCCCTCAGCTGTTGACTCTTCATCATGGTTGTCTGCTGTTTTTTTCGCATCGATAGCTGACTTTTGAGGATCTTCATAAAAACGGTTTAAAAACGGTATTTTTTTGACATATTTATTGAAAACACCTGCAATACCATTCGGGAAGAACAACACAACCGCAATAAACAGGCCCCCCATCAGGAACAACCATAATTCCGGGAAAGTTTCCGAGAAAGCGGTCCTGCCATAGTTAACAATTAACGTGCCGTAAATCACCCCAATCAAAGACATCCGTCCGCCTACTGCAGCAAAGATAACCATTTCAATGGATGGCACTACCCCGACAAATGACGGTGACATAAAGCCCACTTGTAAGGTGAACATAGCGCCACCAATCGCAGCTATGACCGCAGAAATACAAAAAATAAAGATTTTGAAATTAGAAACGTCGTACCCGGAGAAGCGCACTCGATCCTCTTTGTCTTTCATCGCCAGTAGTAACCGGCCAAACTTACTGGTCAGAATGAATTTACTGACCATAATGACGCCCAATAATAAGAAGGCATTGATGAAGTACAACAGATTCTTAGCCGAATCCGAGCGAATATCCCAGCCGTTTAGTGTGCGTAAATCGGTGACGCCATTAATCCCACCAGTCAAACCCTGTTGCCCAACAATTAGTACCGTCAGGATAACCGCAATGACCTGGGTAATAATCGCAAAATATACCCCACCGACCCGACGCTTAAACATCGCATAGCCAATGATGTAAGCCAGCAGCGCCGGAATGACAAAGATCGCCAGTAAAGTGAAAGCAAAACTCTCAAATGGCACCCAGAACCAGGGGAGTTCTGTGATTTGATTCCAGTCCATAAAGTCTGGAATCCCCGGTGTCGTCTGAATACTGGTGTTTTCAGGCGAAGACGCCTCCAGTTTCAGGAACATGGCCATGGCATAGCCGCCCAGACCAAAGAAAATACCTTGTCCCAGGCTAAGAATGCCGCCGTATCCCCACAATAAAACCAGACTCACTGCTGCAAAGGCATAAGTCAGGTATTTACCCACTAAATTAAGCCGAAAGGTATCCAGAATCGACGGAAACACAATCAGGATAAGGACTGCCAGAATGCCCAAACCAATGGCACCATTTCTGCCACCTAAAAAACGCTCATAAACAAAATTCATGCTCATCTCCTGTACCTTATTTACGAACTTTGCTTGAGAACAAACCTTCTGGGCGCAACATCAAAATGATGACCACCGTCAGCAAGGTAATGACTTTGGCCATTGAACCGCTGATGAAGAATTCGAGAATGGATTGCGCCTGGGCAATAGTGAATGCCGAAGCAATGGTGCCAAACAAACTTGCGGTGCCACCAAATACGACAACCATGAACGTATCAACAATGTACTGTGAACCAGAAGTTGGCCCGGTCGACGCAATGGTCGTAAAGGCGGCACCCGCTATTCCTGCGATACCAGTTCCTAACGCAAAGGTCATGCGATCAACCCGTTTGGTATTAATGCCGACCGCGCCACTCATCACCCGATTTTGTGTCGTGGCCCGTACATTTAAGCCCCACGAAGAGCGAAACATCAGATAATAAACGCCAATGGTGACAACAGTGGTTAAACCGAGCACAAACATGCCATTAATCGGAATAAAAATACTATCGTTGGGCATATAGGAACCCATCAGCCAGTCAGGCAGTGCCGGACTGACCTCTCGTGCACCAAAAGTGGAACGGAAAATTTGTTGCATAATCAGGCTCAACCCCCAAGTCGCTAGCAGTGTGTCTAGGGGGCGTTTATAGAGATGCCTGATCAATATAAATTCAGTGAAATAGCCAACTATCCCGGCAACAAAAAATGCGGCAATAATGGCAAAGAAAAAGTAATAAGGCATTAATCCTGGTAAAAAGGATTCGGTTAAAGTTGAAAGGAAATAAGTGGTATATGCCCCCAGCGCCATAAATTCACCGTGGGCCATGTTAATAACACCCATCTGGCCAAAAATAATCGCCAGCCCCAATGCCATCAGCAATAACACACTAAATAAACTGATACCGGCAAAGCCTTGCATGGCGAAAATTGATGTTAACTCTTGTACTGAATATGCACCCATAGCGGTTACTCCGACACAGCTTATTCAAAAATGGAAATAACGAACCGAGACTTCACCGCACAGGCTGGCAAGAGGCCAGCCTGTCGGCTTGTTAAAGTCTAACTACGATTTATTGGTAACCTTCAGGAAATGGATTTGGCTCAATCAATTCAGAGGTGTAAACCACTGTCGCCTGTCCATCAGCATTCCATTTACCAACGCGAGTTTTGCTCCACAGGTGATGGTTAGGATGCAGTTTCACGTAGCCTTCAGGTGCTGTTGTCAGCTCGATATCACCCTCTTCAGAAGCGGCTACGACCTTATCAACATCAAAGCTACCAGCTTTCTCGACGGCCGCTTTCCACAACCAAGGACCCAAGTAAGCGGCTTGAGTAACGTCACCGATAACGCTGTCTTGGCCATGCATTTCTTTAAAGGCTTTGACGAAAGCTTCATTATTAGGGTTATCCTGACTTTGGAAATATTTCATGACTGAGTAGAAACCTTCGAGGTTTTCACCACCAATACCCAGTACTTCATCCTCGGTAACAGATAATGTCAGCAGCGTTTGTTTATCGCCGGTAATACCCGCTGAATTCAACTGCTTAAACCAGGCAACGTTACTGCCACCGACAACCGCAGCAAAGATAACGTCCGGTTTTTTGAGACGAATTTTATTGATAACCGAACCAAAGTTGGTATCACCTAAAGGTTTGTACTCTTCGCCAACGACTTTACCCCCCAAATGTTCTTCAATATGGATACGAGCAATCTTCATCGACGTTCTCGGCCAAATGTAATCCGATCCAATCAGATAATAGGTTTTGGCATCTTTCTCTTCTGCTACCCAATCCAGGCCAGCGAGGATTTGTTGGGTCGCTTCTTGCCCGGTGTAAATTACGTTGTGAGATTGCTCCAAACCTTCATAGAAGGTCGGGTAATACAACAAGCCATTTTGTTGCTCAAACACTGGTAAAACCGCTTTACGAGAGGCGGATGTCCAAGCACCAAATACAGCTGCCACATTATCATTTACCAATAATTTTCTGGCTTTCTCAGCAAACGTCGGCCAGTCACTGGCACCGTCTTCCTGAATAATTTCAATTTGCCGGCCCAAGATACCGCCCGACTCATTGATTTGTTTAATGGCCAGTTTTTCCGCTTCCTGGGCACCGGTTTCACTAATCGCCATGGTGCCGGTTAAAGAATGCAAAATACCAACTTTGACCGTATCATCGGTCACCGCCAAACCGGTAGTATTGACCTCAGCAGTCGGATAATCAGCTGCTATTGCACTGGTAGTAATAAAACCTGCGGCAACCATTGCACTTAACAGCGCGCCGGTTTTGCCTAAAAATTTTCGTCGACTAAAGTAGCTCATCGTATGTCTCCTAGTTAAAAATCAGAGTGAACAGCGTTGTTCCGAACGGGGTAAATCCGGGTGCTCAATGACCGAGCATCCAGGGTCTTGCGGTTTTCTTGGTCTGCATCTTCAATCCATTAGGATTACTCTTGGTTTGTGCCGCGGATTTAGTACTATCGGTCGAACTGGTTTTGCATGTGTGGGTACCTGAACAACCACAACTTGAACGGCGAACTTGCTTAGGAGCATGAGCCGATTTTTCATTGCGTTCGTTAGCAACCCTAGTGTTTCTGTCCATCAGGGCAAGATAAGGCGCGCTAATAACTCTTACCGCCTCATTGCCGCACTCAACACAGGCCACGGACTCCCCAGCTTCACTCATTTTTCGTAGTGCCGAGAAATCGCCACACTGCTCACATCGATAGTCATAAATTGGCATCACAATTCCCCACAGACTTAAGAAGTCGAACTCAGATCACTACCCGGTGTAACCCACTGTACTGGGCCATCAGCAGACGGATTAATATCAAACTCAAAAATATCTGTGGGGATCCACAACGTGGCACAGGCATTCGGAATATCCACCACACCACTAATGTGGCCCTGCACAGGCGCGGTACCCAAAATGGATAGTGCCTGTTCACCGGTGTAGCCGAATTTCTTCAGATATTCGATGGCGTTCAAACAAGCCTGACGATAAGCAACATGCACATCGAGATAATGTTGTTTACCTTGTTCATCGACTGAAATTCCCTCAAACATCAGGAAATCACCGTAAGTCGGTGTTAACGGACTATTTTTGAACAGGGGATTTTTAATGCCGTATTTCTTAACACCATCTTTAATCAGGCTGACTTTAATATCGAGGTAGCCGGCCATTTCGATGGCACCATAGAAAGTGATTTCGCCGTCACCTTGTGAAAAGTGAAGGTCGCCCATTGATAAGCCACCATCTTTCACATAGACCGGGAAATAAATTTTCGAGCCTTTGGTCAGATCTTTAATGTCACAGTTACCGCCATGCTCACGTGGCGGGACAGTTCGGGCACCCTCTTTTGCTGCCTTGGCAGCATCATCACCTTTCAAACGGCCCACAACGGCAGACTTTTCTTCAGGGGGTAATGCCAATGGTGGAACACGATCCGGCTCGGTGGAAATCAACTCTGCTTCACGCTTGTTCCATTCAGCGAGCATTTCTTTTGAAGGGAGACAGCCAATCAATCCGGGATGCATAACACCGGCAAATTTGACGTTCGGCACATGACGAGACGTGGTGTAAATACCGTGGAAATCCCAAATGGATTTCCGCGCTTCCGGGAAATGATCGGTTAAAAAACCACCGCCATTGTTCCGGTCAAAAAAGGCATTAAAGCCCCATTGAGAGTCTTCAAACGTACCTACATCCAGAATATCGACCACCAACAAATCACCCGGCTCGGCACCCTCTACCCCTATTGGGCCACTCAGGTAATGCACCTGTGTCAGATCCACATCGCGGACATCATTGGCACTGTCGTTGTCGCCAATCTGGCCACCGGTCCAGTCCATACATTCCACTCGGAATTCATCACCGGGTTTTACCATGGCAATCATCGGAATATCGGGATGCCAGCGGTTATGAATTTGACCATCCTGCTCCCAGGGTTTTTTATCTAAATCGAGTTTTACTAAAGTCTTCATTTATCTCTCCTACTTTGAAGAAAGGCTTTGATATTGAATAAGGGGATTAAAATTGCAGCTGAACCGAGACATCAAAAATGTCCTGATCATCGGCAAAATCGGATTCAAGATCTTTATATACGGCGGTAATTGAGGCGTTATAGCCATCAATGATGTAATTCACACCAAAGTCGGTCCGCTCAATTTCACCAACTGTAGTGTCATCCGTGTCAAAGCTTTGGTAGCGGACAAATGGCATGAACTGACCCCAACCGACTTTTTGGTTGAAGATATAGCCAAGGCTCGCGTAGTAAGCATCACCTTGCTCGGAGAGAAAAACATCGTCTGTGTCGTAATCGAAGTAGGCTGCTTCCAGGGATACCGCACCTGGAGCGAATTTTTTCTCAATCAACAGATCAACTGTCCATTGCGAGTAATCACCAACTGCAAAAGCTGAAGAAGCACCATCACCTTTCTCGCGGGCGGCAACACCAATAGTGAAAATATCTTTGGTACCTAGGTAGTTACCTGTGCCGTAATAGCCGGGTTCTTTATCCCAGAAGCTGTATTGCAAACGGCCGGCATACATCAGTTCATCGTCATCGGCAGTCGAACGATCTTCGAGACCCGAACCATCTGCACCGACCGAAAATCTGAAAATATCTTTACCCTCAAAAGCACCAAATGAGTATGCGAGGCGTTGATCAAGCGTTGTACCGACTACCGCAACACCATCATCACGACCGATCACGCCACCATTCCAGCCATAACGTGCGGTGAGATCGGCCCAGTAACCGTCACCTGATGTATAAAAAGGGCCCGCCATATTGGCGCGACTGCTTGGAGAAAGGAACCGACCGGCCCAGATTGAGAAATTTGGTGTTAATTCAAAAATACCGACAGCGTCGATTACTTGAGAGCTGTTAGAAGGGCCCGAGATTTCGGTATTGAGCATCCCTTTGATGTATTTATTTAAAGCGCCGGCTAAATAGATACGGCCATGATTCAATGAGAAGTCATTTGAATCATCAGCGCCATTGTTGAAACCATCTTCCGTAGAGTTGTAGCTTCCAATAAGGCCAAAACCAACACTGACGTAGCGATCTTCACCAAATGTAATTGTTCCAGCAGCATTGGCTGCCGATACAGGTAGTAGAGAAGAGGTTGTTGCTAAGGCGACTAAACCAGCGACTTTATTCAATTTTTTCATCTTTTTCTCCCGAAAACTCATAGAGTTAATTAATGGATGCTGTTGAATTCGCTTCGGTGCTAATCAACCTTTGCCTACGGGAGCAATACTATTGAGGAGAGCTGGATGCTTAAATACGTCAAATTGCGTACATGGATAATCCGCCGTTTCGGTTAGGCTTACTGCAGGATTTAAATAATGATTAGTGTGGGAGTGAAAAATGAAACGGCAATCATTTAACGCAGGATTCGCAGTATTTTTATTTAGTAGCGTATTTCTAATGACAGGATGCGGTGCAGAGCTGAGTTATAAGCGCGGCGCCAGTGCTGATGCGTTTCAGAACGAAAAACAACGTTGTGAAAATACTTCAAGTTCTGAAAAAGAAATTGATCAATGCCTCCAAGATCAGGGCTGGTTGGTTGTAAGCCCCGACAAACCGCTTATTCCATCCAGTCGAGGCAATAATCGAAGCACTATTTCTGTGGCCAGTGATGCAATGGCAGATACTGCCGGCCAACCAGCTGACCCAATGGAACAGCTTTCTATCAACTCTTGGTGGCGTGCCGGAGCGGGCCCAGAAAAACTAATGCAAGACAGTGAGGCATGCACTGCTGAACTAGGTGAAGCTCATTTACCAAAGGCCAATATGAGCCTTGTCACCAGGGCATTATTAAGCTGTATGCAAAACGAGGGATGGGCAGCATTGTTGACCCCGTAAAAATCCCTCAAGCATAAAAAAAGCGGTTAGTCGAAAATCGGCTAACCGCTTGATATTATTGGGGCTCAGTAGGACTCGAATCTGGGACCAAGGGATGATGTGTTGGAAAGTAAATTTTAAATAATTGTTTTTATTTGTTATTTATCGTGATGCCCGTTGCTGGTTTGCATCATCGTGCATTCCTTTTCACAGTCAATACCCGCAAAAGTCCCGCAATGTTGATACTTTCATTCAGACATTTAATGGCGTTAATGACGCTGAAAAAAGTTATGGCCTTCTTCCGTATGCTTGGTGAATGGTCAATAATCCCAGAAAATTGCCCATAGCGCAGTTCGCCATTAGCACTTTAAGCAACCTCATTAAGAAAAACTTGCCCCTTACCAGCTGATTTAGCCTGATACATGGCATGATCCGCTCGATTTATAATGTCGCTTGTATCAGTGTCCGAGTATTTGATTACCGTTAAACCGGCACTGAAACTCAAGTTTAACGCAGCTGGTATTTCTAACGCAGGATTGATTCTGAATTGACGAAAATCTTCTAGCAGGGTTTCACAGATTTGTTGGCTATCATAGAGACTGGTCTCAGGCATAATGATGACAAATTCCTCTCCACCA